>CAMORS010000046.1 GCA_946624005.1 uncultured Prevotella sp.
CAGCTCTTCTATCGAGCGCGCCACCTTCAGCCACGGATGCCCCCAAGCATGCACGCGGTAGAGCCGCTCCTTGAAGGCCACATGCTCGATGATGTGCTGCGGATGGCGCAGGGGGAACTGCAGCTCGTGGCGCTTCATGGTGAAGATGCGGCGGTAGGCGCGCGGTGTGGTGTGTATGCTTCCGGTGAAGTGGGTGGAGTCGGCCGTCAGTCCCATGTTGTTGATGAGGTTCTTCGTGGGCATGATGGCCAAGCCCGAGTTGAGGATCATGCTCGACCAGAAGATGGTCTCGTAGTATTCCTTCCCCGAGGCGCGGTGGTCGTAGAGCATCTGCAGGAACTTCTTGTTGAAGCGTCGCTGCTGCATGACGGCGCGCAGCTGTTGCATCGTTGTCGTGTCGTCGAGGAACGAGTACTGGCCGTCCCACCGGTCGATGACCCTCCGCCACGACGCCCATCCCCAGATGTTGCACGTCTGGGTGAAGAAGTAGTCGTCGCTGACGTCGGGTGTCACTTCGTCGATGTTGAAGCCGCTCACCATCCAGATGCGCTCGTCGTCGGCATAGCGGTCGAGCATCTCCTTGCAGAAGGGGAAGAACGACTGCGACGGCACGTCGTCGTCTTCCAGGACGATGCACTTGTCGACGATGCTGAAGGCCCACTTCTGCGAGAGATATTCCGACGGGTCGCAGCCGCGGTTCTGCTTCTGATAGTTGCGGTGTACCTGGCACTGCCAGTCGATCTGCTCGTCGCTGACCACCTCGCGGCAAGCCTCAATGCCCGCCATGTCGCGCTCGCCACGCGGTCCGTCCTGATAGAGGAAGAGCTGCGCGGGGCGGGCCTTTCTGACTTCTTCGAACACCTCCCGAAGGTGGTCGGGACGGTTGAAGAAGAGTATCAACACGGCCACGTCGTTCTTTGATGGATATTTCATAGGCATAAAATCTTGTGCAAAAATACTGAATTTTGTGCGAATAGCATACAAATGAAGCAGAAAATGATTAACTTTGCAGCGTTTTTTAGCAAAAAAAGGCAAAGCAACATGGAGAGAAAGCTCGATTTGTTCAAGATTCGCAAGGAGGAACGGTGGCCTGCCCTGGTCGCCCTGCTCTATTTCGTCGCCCTCAACAGCATGATGGTGATCCGCTATGGCGGGCAGTTCTCGAAGAGCGGTTCGTTCTGGGAGAACATCGTCAAAGGCTTCATCGTGTCGGGCTTCGACCCTTACGTCGACCTCGTTATCACGCGCTGGCGCGTCGTCTATGCCCTGTTCCGCCATCCGCTGATGTCGGCCTACCTCTATCCCTTCTCGCTGCTCAACGACCTGCTGCGGGGCAACAGCCACGACAGCTATGCCGTCTATATCGCGGCCGTACTCTATACGGTGCTCAGTCTGTACAGCTTTGTGTGGCTCTTCCGCACGCTGCGCCATGTGGTGGGTGTCAGGAAGGGCGACGCCTATCTGCTCACAGCCTTCTTCTATAGCTTTGCCAGCATCATGCTCACCGTCTTTGTGCCCGACCATTTCGCCATGACGCTCTTCTTCCTGACGATGACCCTCTATATGGCAGGCACATACATGAAGCGCGGACAGCTGATGAAGTGGTGGCAGACAGCCTCGCTGCTCTTCCTCTCGTCGGGCATCACGCTGACCAACTGCGTGAAGATGGGGCTGGCCGACCTGTTTGTCAACCGCAAGCATGCGTTCTCCCCGCGGCATATCCTGCTGGCCTACGTGCTGCCGCTGCTGTTGCTCTTCGGCGGCTATCAGCTGATGTATCATGCCTTCTACCTGCCCGAGCACGAGAAGATAGAGGTGAACGAGCTGGCCCGGGCGGCCCGCGACAAGAAGTTTGCCAAACGCTTGGAGCGCGACAAGAAGAAGGAAGAGGCGCGAAGGAAGCGCCAGGTGGTGGACAGCCCCTACTTCATGTGGACCGACAAGGACCTGCCGCGCCTGCGCTCTGTCGTGGAGAACCTCTTCGGCGAGAGCATCCAGCTGCACCAAGACCACCTGCTGGGCGACGTCAACCGCGGACGACCCGTCTTCGTGGCATACGACTACAAGGCGCAGTATGCCGTTGTCTTCCTGGTGATGCTGCTCTTCGTGGCGGGCATCGTGGCGGGATGGCGCGAACGCTTCCTGTGGTTAGTGCTGTCGTGGTTTGCCTACGACATGGTCATCCACTTAGGCTTCGGTTTCGGATTGACCGAAGTGAGCATCATGGGAGCCCATTGGCTCTTCGCCATCCCCATTGCCGTGGCCTTCCTGATGCGGTGCATCAGAGGATGGCTGCTGTGGTCGATGCGCGCCATCGTCTGCCTGACAGCCCTATACCTGATGATATATAACGGCTGGTTGATAGCCGAATATATGCTCTTCTGGCTGTGATAGCGAGGCAGGAAGATGATATTTGCAGCCCAGTAAGCCGCAAATAGCACGATAATCAATCGCAAATAGCAAGATGATTTGACGCAAATCGCACAGCAATTTGACGCAAATCGCGATACTACATTATTAATGTAGTGTGACTACTTTATTAATGTAGTCTGACTACTTTATTAATGTAGTGTTGCGGTTGATGGCTTTTTACCTTCTAAACAGAGGGCGATTGCGGGAAAATCTCCAGTCGGCAGGTGTGCGATGTGAGGTGGTCGAGGTCGGGAAGCTGCATGTAGTCGCCAAACTGCGTGGTCAGCATGCGGTGGCTGTTGCCCGGAACAGAGAGCTGCAGACCCTCGAACGCGTGGGTCGTCAGCGGGAAGATGTCGCGCTCGTCGTAGACGATGTGGAAGGGTATGCCGTAATCGTACGTGAGTGTCTTGCCCCCGGTGATGCGGCTGACAAAGCGCAAAAGGGGGAATGTCAGGTGTTTGTTGACCCAGGTGATGGTGCGAATCTTCCGCATGGCCCATTCCTTGTTCTTGCTCGTGCGGAAAATCTTGAAGCAATGCGCCTGCAAGGGCTCGGCCAGCAGGTGGGTCCACATCCGCTGGCGGTCGAAGGGGAAGAGGTCGATGAAGATGCCTCGCTCGCGGAAGACGCTGTCGTAGTTGCCCTCGTCGAGAAACGAGTGGCGGTCGCGCAGCTTGGCGAAGAAGTAGAAGTAGTTCGGATCGGTGTCGTTGCTCTGCAAGGCGATGTCGTCGGGCAGCTCCGAGGGCAGTAGCTTCAGCAGGCGCTGATAGTCGTCGCGCAGGAATCCCACGTCGAGATCGTCGTCCCAGGGTATAAAGCCGTTGTGGCGGACGGCTCCCAAGAGCGTTCCTCCGTAGAGGAAATAGGGGATGTCGTGGCGGCGGCAGATGTCGTCTAATACCTCCATCATGTGGAGCATGCGCTGCTGCTGGCGTCGAAGCAGCGAGCCTTCGGGGTTGAAGCGCTGTCGGAGTGCTTCCTGCACAGCAGGCGCGAGCGATGGTTTGTTTCCTTCCATGTCATGTAGTTTTAGGCTTGCAAAGTTAGTGGTTTTCAACAAGAAAACATTCCCTGCAGCTGCTTTTTCAATCAAATTGCATCGCATTTCACAATAATTATGAATTATGAATTGTGAATTATGAATTATATTGACTACCTTTGCACGCATATACAACGATAGAAATATGACAGTAGGATATACCACAGGGGTCTACGACCTCTTCCATATCGGGCACCTCAATCTCTTGAAGAACGCCAAGGGCATGTGCGACAAACTCATCGTGGGCGTCACCGTCGACGAGCTGGTGGCCTATAAGGGCAAGCAGGCCATGATACCCTTCGAAGACCGCATAGAGATAGTGCGCAGCATCAAGTATGTCGATGCCGCCGTGCCGCAGTACGACATGGACAAACTCTCCGCCTGTAAGAAGCTCGGTGCCGACATCCTCTTCGTCGGCGACGACTGGTACGGCACCGAGAAGTGGCAGAAATACGAGGAGGAGTTTGCCCGGGAAGGCATCAGGATAGTCTACTTCCCCTACACCAAGGGCATCTCGTCGACACAGATAACGAAGGCACTCAACGCCGTGCGTGGCCACAATCTGGAAGACGTGAAATAAGTCTGCTCCCATTCAACACAACAATTCCCATTAAAAATTGCATCAAACTATGGTGAACAAAGATTTTTGCTTGAGCTCGTATATCGCCTTCAGATATATCTGGCGCGACGACATGGACTTTGCCGAAGGCATGCATCATGAGTTATACCAACCGCTGCCCGACGAGGAGCGCATACCTGTGAAGACAGCACAGGACATCGACCGCGAGGTGCAGCGACAGTTCGACGAACTATACAGCCGCTACGACAGCATCGGCATCCTGCTCTCTGGAGGTATGGACTCTGCCTGTCTGGCAGCCTACCTGAAGCCTGGCAGCCATGCCTACACCTTCACGGCGAAGGGAACACACGTCTTTAATGCCGACGAAGAGCGTGCTGCTGCCTATTGCGAGAAGTTCGGCCTTCAGCACCACTTCGTGGAAATATCGTTCGACGACTACAAACAGTTCACTCCCACTGTGATGGCCACCAAGTGCGCCCCCGTCCATTCCATCGAACCGCAGATATACAAAGCGGCTATGATGGCTCACGACGACGGGGTGCAGATGATGGTTGTGGGCGAGAGTGCCGACTTGATCTTTGGCGGCATGGACCAGCTCATCTCGCGCGAATGGCTCTTCGACGACTTCGTGAAGCGCTATACCTTCCTCGATCCGCAGCTGGTGCTGACACGTCCTGTCGACATGAGTCCGCTCTACGAGCGCTATCGCCAGGGTGAGCATATCGACTATATGAAGTTTATGGACGATGTGTTTGCCATCGAGAGCTCCAGCTCCTATCTCAATGCCTTCGGAACGGCGCGGATGCCCTACTACGACCCGTATGCCCGTCTCGTCATGGCCGAGCCGCTCGATTTGCACCGTGTGCGCAACGGCGAGCCGAAGTATCTCATGCGCCAGCTCTATGCCTTGAAATATCCCGAGCGCGAGATACCGTTCAAGATACCGATGCCGCGGCCCGTCAACCTCATCTTCGAGCATTGGGAGGGTCCCGCAAGGGCGGAGTTCCGCAAAGACATTCCCATGCACGAGCTGACGGGCAACCAGAAGTGGCAGCTGTGGTGTGCTGAGCAGTTCCTCAACCAGATGGAAGCTTAGCCTTCTTGTGCCGAAGCACCTCAGTTCCTCAACCAGATGGAAGCTTAGCCTTCCTTGAAGCCCAAGCGCTTGAAGAAAACAACGGACCGATGCATCACGCACCAGTCCGTTTCTTTGTTACGCTTTATAAATCAAATTGCGAATAATGATGATTTTTCTTAAGCAGTTTCTCATATATCTTCGTTATTCTTCCTCGTCCTCGAAGTCGTCGTCCCATACGGTACGGCCGCCACGCTTAGAGGAGAACTCGCCATCGTAGGGATCGGGATTGGGTGTTATCTCCTGATTGTCCTTGTCAGGGTCTAACGTATTGCTGGGAGAAGCAGCTGCCAATACGGCCTCTGTATGTATGTTCACGATGTCGATGCTCGGCATCTGATATGTCTTTTTCATTTTCGTTCTGTATTTTTTTTAATAGTTCAACTTCCTGATAGCTTGTCGGGGGAGTGCCATGCCATTCATGGCACTCCCTCTTGGCGTCACTATCAATTTATTTAACCACAAACTTTTACGTTCTATTTGATGACAACTTTCTTTCCGTTCTGGATGTAGATGCCCTTCTGTGCATGGTTCACCTTGCGGCCGCTCAGGTCGTAGATGTCGCCATCCTGATTGCCGAACACCTCGGCAGCATCGATGGCAGTAGCCTCGTCGTTAACGCCTTCAATGACGAGCTTGGCACCTTCCGATCCCTCGGGCAGGATGAAGTAAGCACGGAAAGCCTTCATCGTGGCGTTGGCCGAGCCTACACGGATTTCGCCATCGGGAGTTACGCCATACTTGCCTTCCATCTCGCCAGCCATCATGCGGCTGTAAGTGCCCTGGAAGGTAGCAGCACCCTGTGTAACTTTGCAATCTTCCTCACTTGCAGAAGTGCCATAGATGGTAACGTTCTGGAATACAACCTTACCCTCGGTGGGATTCTCCACATAAAGGATGTAAGGAGTAGCAGCAGCCAACGAGCCTGTCACCTTCGAGAACTTCAGATTGCCATCGTAACCGGTAAAGGCCCAAGCCTTCACGCTCTCACCGAATACAGTCAGGTCGTTCACTATGAAGGGCAGAGCGATGGTGTTCCAACCCTCACGAACGGTATAGTCCATCTTCACACGGTCCCATGTGCCACTCTCAAAGGTATTGGTGGTAGTCTCGCTGATTTCAAGAACGGATACCTCCTGGATATAGACAGACTGCTCGTCAGTCTTCTTGGTGAAATCCTTATTCGTGTTGTAGACCTCAATGTAAGCCTTGCTTCCATAGGCAGCTGCCTGAGTGGGGATGAAGGTTAGCGTCAGCGTTTCCTCTGTGTTGGCCAGCACTTCCTTATTGGCCTCAGCCACAACATTACCATTGATATAGAGCTTTGCCCACATGGGTTCGTCAACACCAGCCTTCTCCTGCAATGTTACAGTAGCCACAAACTCGTCACCAGTGTAACCTACGGTAGGAATGTTGAAACTTGTGATTGCCACATTGTGTGCCAATGTCGCAAGCTTGAATCCCTCGAAGTTGTCAAGATCGTAGTCGTCGTTGGCGAAGCGGAACTGATAGATACCAGCCTCAAGGCCAGAGATGGTGTAAGTCTGCCACTCACTATCGGTTGTGTATGAACCACCCGCTTCGAGTGTTGTCCAATTGCCATCACCGTTCATCTGCTTCTCAATCACCATCTTGGCATTACTACGCTTATAGTTAAAAGTAAGTTCATCGCCAGCTTTCACTTCAAGAGCAGGGGTAATCAGATAATATTTTGTCGAACCTGATGCATATTTTCCATGAGCGACACCGTTTGATACGGTCCAATAAGACTCATTTGTTGACTCCCAACCTTCGGGAATCACATTGGCTTCGAAGTCTTCCGACCACACATTGGGGTCAGCGACGTTGGCTGTAGCGATGAAGGTCAGGGCTGTGTTGTAGGTGTCAGCGGGTGTCAGGGTGATGTTGGCATTGCGGGCACCCACATTCTCAGCATTGTAGTTGAAGGTTACGTTGAAGGTAGCCTCAGCACCTGCAGCCACTTCAAGGGCAGCGGGCTCGATGGTGAACTCCGTATTGTCAGAAGCAATAGCCACGTTCAGAGTGGCAGTACCTGTATTCTTCACCGTGTAGGTGTGCGTAGTGTTCTCCGTCACCTTGCCGAACTTGTCAGCATAGCCATTCGCCATGGCTGTCTCGCCAAGATAAAGCTCCATGACGGGGACAATCTGTCCGGAAGCGTGCAGCAAGAACTGCTCCAACCCGCTCACCTCAGCGGGAGTGATGGTAATGGTTCCCTCAGCAGTAGCCTCGGGCATGGTGACAGTCACCACCTGCTCACCCTTGGCAGCGATGGTAGCCGAAGCCATGTCCAATGTGTAGCCACCGTCGGCAGCCAGCGTAACAGCGAGGTCTGCACCACCCGGGTTCTTCATCGTGAACTGCTTCGTAGCGCCAGCGGTTGTCACACCGAAGTCGAGCGCACCGTTGTAGGCAACCTTCGTGCCGTCAACATAGACATCGAGGGCCGCACAGGCTGGTGCCTCGTATTGTGTGTACGAAATATCGTCAATAGCCGAAGCCACCAAGTTAATGGCTATCATAGTTCCCTCATCTCCAACATTTACTGTCTGCTGGCTGTAAGTCGGCGTTACGCTGCTTCTATTACGTGTTGATAGGGTAACGGCCTTAATAGTTTCGCCTATAGTATAGACACCGTCAGCTTCCGTTACCTTGTAAATTGTAACTTTAGGAGTTCCACTTGTTCTTGTTCCACCTGCATTGAATGTAACTTCACCAGAAATCGTTACTGGAATAATTAAATAAGCGCTATTTGAAGTAGTGTAATTCATCAATGCACAAGAACTACCACCAGCACCTTTACTCATTAACTCATAGCTATAGTTTCCAGCATTATCATAACTTGAGGTGCTGCTGAGGGTTAGTTTACTTGCTCTAAGTGTACCTCCTTGTACAAACCACCCATTAGATAATGTGGTTCCGTCAACAGTCACCGACTCAAAATCTTCGGTCAGTGTCTCCGCTTTTATTTGCGCCACACCCAAGAAGATGAGTGCGAACGTAAATATTAAACTGATTTTTCTCATTGTTTTTGTTGTGTAAATAAATTGATGTTTGTTGTTTGTTTCCTCTTGCTCCCTTCATGTGTTTCCTCTTAAATAAGTGTCCCCCTTCCTCCTTGGGGGAGGAAAGGGGAGAAATGTAGTGGGTTTACTTCACCACGACCTTCTGGGTCTTGCCATTGGTGCGGACAACGTATGTACCCTTCTCGGCGGGCAGACGGTTGCCGACATACTGTCCGGCCATGGTGTAGACGCTCATGCGGGCTGCATCGACGGCCACAGCGTTGATGGCTGTTGCACCCTGACCCGTGAACTCAACCACGAAGGGGTTGCTGGGAGCCGACTCGCCATTCTCGTAGACCACGGTGACGTAGATTTCGTTCATGCCATGGACGAGCTGCAGCGAGTAGCGCAGGTTGGTGACAGGCTCGGCGTTGATCTTCGAACCGTTGCGGTAGATATTGTAGCCTACGATGCCGGGAACAGCCGGGGTATAGGTGATGTCATCCAGGAAGAAGGCTGTCATGCGGTTGTACTCGCCATACTCGTCGGCAATCCACGGAGTGACGTGCTGGATAGCAAAGTACTTGGCACCCTCGGGCAGTTCGAAATAGTATTCACCATCGGCGAAGTAGGCAGGAGCCACGAGACCCTCACCGTCTTCGAGCATCTGGAAGCTCTCCGGGTTGTTGTCTGTCAGAGAGTAGAGCACGTTGAACTGCTCCTCAGAGTTGTAGAGCACGCCAAACTGATCTTCCACCTGCGAGCACCAGCTCTTGGCGAAGAAGCTGATATCTTGTGCCTCACCGGTCAGTTCGGGCGAGATGAGCCAGTTGTTACCGTCGACGAGTGTGGGCTGGTCACCTTCGTTCTGAGCGGGGAATCCACCAATCTGAGCCATCAGCATCTGGTTGCCAGAGTTGCAATAGTAGGTAGAAGTGGGCTCGTCGATATAGTTGGCGGGCAGTCCGGCCTCAGCAGGATTGAATACGATGAACGACTGCGGAGCATTGCTGTTGGTCCAAGTGTAGGTGCCGAAAGCAGAGTTCCAAGAGGGCATGTAAGCCTCGTCGCCGTCGAACATGGTCCAGTTGCCCATGTTGTCGATGATGAAGGGAGCATAGCGCTCGAAGTCTTCCGTCTTCTCGCCTGTCTCCGGCTTGCGCCATGAGAGGTTGACGGTGCCTTCGTTCTGTGTGCCAGAGATGGTCACTGTGGGCAGGTCGGCCTGCTGTACGGTGATGGTCTTCACGTTGGTCTCGTTGTTGTCGAGATTCTCATCCTTCGCGTAGTTGAGCTTCACCTGTACATCGGCAGCCTCGCCGACGGTCACTTCAGGAACGTATGTGAAGGTGAACTCCTTCGATGCACCAGCCTTCAGGGGTGAACCGTTGAGCGTCTTCACCATCTCGCCGTTAACATAAAGCTCCAGCTTGAAGCTGTTGGCCTGCTTCGTGCCGCGGTTCTTCACGTTGACGGCAATCTGTGCGGGCTCGTTGACGATCATCTGCTGCGGCAGGCTGAGCCACTTCACGCTCAGGTCGTTGTCCTTCTGTACATAGTCGTCGATGAAGAACAGTCCGGCCACTTCCTCACGATAGTCGTAGTTGAGGAGCTTCTTCTCTGTGACAGCCTCGACATCCACCTCGTAGAGGGCGGTGACGTTGTTCTGGAACTCCTGTTCGGCGGTGGGAGGATTGCCGTTGATCGACTGCACCTCGGGATATTCGTTGCAAGTCCAGTAGAGCTTGCCTGTACGCCAGTCGACGACAGCGCTCTGGATGCGGTGCTGGCTCTTGTGGAGCACACCGAGAGCGGTGCATTCGGCCGTCTCTTTGTTGATCTGATAGAGCATACCCGACGGACCGATACCATAGAGGTAGCCATTGGGGTGAGCTGCCAGGGCGCGGATCTCCTCGGGGAGCGACAGTGTGGAAACGGGTGTAGCTGTGCGAGCCTCCATGTCGACTTTCGTCAGCAGGTAAGGCACGGCAGGCGACTCGTCGCTGACGATGACGCTGACACCGTAGACCTGATCGTCGTCGTAGTCGTATGTCAGGTCGGTGAACGACATATAGTCTTCGCCATAAACCATTGTGGCGGGTTCATTCAGTTTCCAAGACAGAGGACTGCTGGTGGCATCGTTGAAATAGGCAGCAGCATTCCAGTTGCGCATCCATACATGTGTATACACATCATTGTCGGCACTGCCAAAGCCTTCACCCTCTGAAGGACCGAAGGTGTAATACGCTCCGTTTACATAAACGGCACCTGCGCGACCATAGATTTGTGTCCCCCAAGAATCTACATAATTACCATTTTCATCTATCCAGCCCAAGTCGAAGTCACGAATTTTCCAGCCTTGAGCTTCTGCATAATCAACCATTTTTTTATTTGTCACAAGCGGAGTCTGCTTCACCTTGCCATCAGTACCTAACTCAAACTGATGAATTCCAATGCGGTTTACTCTCCACTCTTTCAGGCGAGTATAGGAGTCGCCATCCTCGTCAACTTCTGTTGCGGTGTAGTCGTAGCCGTTGGTAACGTTACCATAGAGCTTCACCTGTGCACTGGCCGTTGTAGCTGTGAGGGCTAACAAGGCAGCAGCCGTGATTTGTCGGATTTTTCTCATTTGCTTAATGTTTTTATTGTTATTTACTTTTTTGATTATTCTCTGTTATGATGCTATTTCACCACTACCTTGCGGCCGTTGCAGATGGCAATGCCCTTATAGCCTTCGCCGATGCGCTGTCCGTTGAGGTTGTAGAAACCCTGTTGGTTGCCGACCGGCGTCGTCATGGCACTGGCAATGCCTGTTGCCGTCTGATCCTTTGGCAGGGGAGCCCGCACGAGCACCTCGTCGATGAACACGCGCTGTTCGGGCATGAAGCAGATGTACGCGTCGCCGTCGCCGAAGATGGGGAAGCGACATTCGTTCCACTGATCTGGTACGAGTTCGAATTCGATATACTCCTGTCCGGGTATCTCCACGCCACCTCCCATGAACGAGTAGCTCTCTATCTTCACCCGGAGGGTGTTGCTGTCGCCAGAGAAGGGAGCAGCGAGGAAGGAGACGTAGGCCTTGCCTTCTGTCCAGAACATCGGTGAGAGGACGCTTGACGACTTTGCCTTCGTGCCGATGCGTGCGCATTGGTTGGCAGCGTAGCAGCCCGTGGCATCCCATGTGTTGCCCTCCTCGTTGTTGTCGGCCGCGAGCTTGCCGTTGCCTATCTGTGCACCGGGACCCCACTTGGCATCGTTGCCACCCTTGCCCGTGCACATGTTGAACGACTCGTAGAAGAACACCTGTCCGGTGCGGAAGTGGTCGTCGGAAATCTCTTTGTTGGTATCAACGGCGCGGAAGGTGAATCCCACGGTGCCGTCGTCGTTGCGGTGGATGCCGGTGATGGCTTTGTTCAGCAGGCCCGTTCCGTCGGTGTTGGGGCGGTACACCTTGGCGTAAGGCCACGATGTGTTGGTCAGCGAGTCGTTGCCTTCGTAGGGGTAGGTGTCGCCCTTGATGTCGATGCCGCCTATATAGGCATCTTTCTCGCCATACACACCGTCAAAATCGTAAGTGCCTACGTAAGAGTTGTCGGCGCAGACAACATGACAATACTGATGGACGGAGCCTTCGATGTCGCTCACTCCCGACCAGTTGACCCAGTTGCCGAGCCACATCTGCGGGTTGAACTCTACGTGGGTGATGAGCAGTCCGTTGCCGTAGAGACCACGGTCCCACTTTGTGGGCTGTCGGTTCTCGAGCATATAGTACTCTTCGCGGTAGTATTGCTTGCCCGTTTCGTCAGTGTAAGTGATGTCGCGATAGCCGTCGTTATATATAATATAGGTATTGCCGCCTTCGGTCAGGGCCTTCATGTCGTCGATGGTGACGTCTTCCGTCAGCTCGATGGGTTCCTGCCAACCGATGTAGCGCAGTTCGTAAGCAGTCAAAGAAGCCGGAAGGAAGGCATTGGCATTGTACGAGCCCTGGTCCATCAGGTCCCATGTCCCCATGCCGTAGAACAGGCCGTCGCCTGTGTCGTACATGTCGGGCAGCCCTAAGCAGTGGGCGAACTCATGGCACAAAGTACCAATGCCATCCAATCCGGTAATGTAGTTGTCGCTCTCATCTAATCCGTATACTGTCAATTCTGAAGTACATGCATAAGTATTGATCATGGTGCCGTCGAGCTCCAGCAGCGGGGTGAGGTCCTCCGTGTTGGCATAGCCCAACTCCGACTCGTGCGGCCATACGCTCTCAGCACCGCCGATGCCGTTCTCGCCGTGTCCGGCATAGATGACGACCACCTGGTCGGCCTCGCCATCGCCGTCCCAGTCGTAGTCGGCGAAGTTCACCTGGTCGTCAACGGCCTGGCAGGCCTCTACTATCATGGTGTAGGCGTAGGGGTCGATAGATGTCTGACCTTGCCAGTTCATGACGTCCTGTCCGTAGTCCTTGCGTTTCTTCTGCAGCGTGATAGGCCCGACGACATCGAAGGAGAGGTCGAACGTGCCCTTCGACATATCGTAGAAATAGTCGTGCACCGACCCGTCGTGTCCATAGTCGCTCTGGAAGCCTGGGGTGTTGATGGCATTGTTATATAGTTCGCGCGAGTGTCCGTTCTCAAACTTCACGTCTTCATATTGGGCCAGGATGACCAATCCCTTTTTTGTTCCCACGTAGGGCTGATGATAGTCGCCGGCAGCCACCTTGCGCATGCCTTTTCTGGCTTGACGCTTGTTGTTGGCAGCTTCTTTGCGCTCGCGTGCTTCTTTTACGAGTTGTTTTCTGTCTACCTTGACGAAGTGGTCGTTTCCGAAGTTTTCGGTATATGCGTTTCCCTTGGTATCAGTCCAGTAAGATACATGTTCGTCGCCCTGCATCTGAACGCGCACCTGTGTTCCGTCTGCCAGACGTACTGTTTTCCAGATGCCCTTGATGGCCGGAGCCGACATTGCCACATTTGTTGAGGCAAGAAGTACGATAGTGTAAGCTAACAGTTTTTTAATCATTCGTTAATAGGTTGTTTGACGCTGCAAATATCGGAAAAATCTGCAAAATATGCAAGGGAAAACGGTTTTTGCCTGTTCAAATTTATGAAATTAGACATTTCGGGCCGTCTGATTATTAAATTTGGACGTTTGAGAGTTTGAATCGTAGGGTTTGTTGCAGCTTACAATTTGTAAGTTGACATGCATGGGTTTTGAAGCGTTCTTCGCTTTTCGGAAACTAAATTTGAAAATGTTTGTGTCTTTCATTAGGCGTTTATGGTGCGCCTATTGTTCGGCAGCCATCTTGATGTATTCAGAAGGTGTCAGTCCGATTTGACGCTTGAAGGCGGCTATGAAGGTGGAGCGCGACTTGAAGCCTACGCCCTCTGAAATCGACTCGATGGTGACGTGCCCGTAGTTCTCTGTGTCGTTGAGGCGTCGGCAAGCCTCCTTGATGCGGTATTTGCCGACGACGATGCTGAAGGTCTGTCCCGTCTTCTCGTTGATGACCTGCGACACGTATGCTGTGTTCGACCCCACGAGCTTGGCCAGCTTGGCCAGCGAGAAGTCGGTCTGGCAGATGGTCTCCGGTGTGTTGAGCACTTCCTGTATGCGGTAGATGAGCGTCTGCTTCTGCTCGTCGCTGAGGTTGCTGCGGCTGTATTTTGAAGTAGGCGCGGTGGGAGAGGGGGGCTCCTGTCCGATGGCATGCCCGTTGTCGTCCGTTGTGGTGAGGGGCGATGGGGCGGCGGTGCTTGTCTCTTCTACCCTTGCTTGGTAGTCGATGAGTTCCTGTGCTTGCTCTATGTGCTCGGCCGAGAGCCGTCGTATCTGTTCCTGCTCGTCGTGGTACGCCTGCAGCTTCTGTTCGTATTGCTTTCGCAGCTGTTGCTCGGCCTCCTCGGCGCGCATCACCTCCTGGTTTTTCTCGAAGAGACTCTTGTTGCTGAAGAGCAGTTGCCGGTTCTTGCGGTACAGCAGCAGTGCCGAACAGCCCATGATGAACAGCAGGACCCCGCCGAAGATGAGCATGTAGAGCTGTCGCCGCTGTCGTGCAGCCATCTCGTTGGCTTTCTTCTCTTCCTGCTTGAGTTGCTGGATGTAGTTCATCTCGCCGATGCCTACGAGGTGCGACGACTGCATCTGCTCTTTCACTTCGAGGTATCTGACGTAGTTCTCGCGTGCCTCTGTCTCGTTGCCTGCTTTACGGTGGTATTCGGAAAGCAGTTTGTAGCAAATCAACTCGTAGTCGGGCACGCTGTCTTCCCTGATCACCTGTAAGGCTTTGCTTACCAGCTCTATGGCCCTGGCCATGTTGTTCTCCAGCTCGTAGGTCTTGGCGATGTTCAGATAGGCGGGAATGACGTTGCGCTCGGGCTGTTCGTTGACATCGATGACGCTCAGCTGCTGCTCGAAGAGTCTTCGTGCCTTGGCAAAGTGCTGCTGTTGCAGGGCTTCGATGCCCTGATACTGCAGGCGGACGTATTTGAGGTTGTCGATGCTGTCGGGTATTTCCTTGGAGAAGATAAACTGGTATTTCTTTACATCGGCATCGTAGGTGAGGTTGGTCATATTGAAGAATGCGCCGACCATGATGTCCCAGTTTTTCGAGTTGTAGGCTCCTACGATACACTTGTCCATCATGCCCTGCGCCTGTTCTCTCATCTGTTGCGACGAATAGCGTTCGGCATACTCGTCGAGAATCTCGCAGAGGTTGCTCATCAGGATGAGGCGCAGATACTCGTTGTCGTTCTCGTCGCAGATGGCCAGTCCGCGGCTGAACCATTCGAACGACTGCGCGTAGTCGTAATAGAAGTAGCGGTAGATGCAGCCGATGTTGTTGATGGCCCGCAGGCATAGTTCGGTTTCTTTGGCCGACATGCCCGGCTCATAGCGCTCGCTGATGATGGAGAGGCAGGTGAAAGCTTGGTTGGGATTGTCTTTGTTGTAGTATTCGCGACCTAAGCGTAGCAGGCTGTCCGACGACAGTTTGGAGAGCCTTGCATAGTCCTCCACGGCATCTTTGGCAGCACGGCACGGCTGTCCAACGATGCACAGCAGCAATATCATCATGGTCGCAATTCTTCTCATCTGTCTGAATCTGTCACTATTTGCAAAGCCGCCCTCGCGGACGACCCTTATTTCCTGATTTGGGGGCGTTTCTCGTCAAAACGTCCCGGAGGCGGTCCATACACTACAGGCTGTGGTTCCCGGGGGCCGTTGTCGTCGCCAACGTACTTCGCCGATCCGTCGCTGTTGTCGTTCTTTCCGTTGTTGTCTTTTTGGTTGTTCTCTTCCGTCTGACCGGCCTGATTGCCGTCGGCCGCACTCTTCACGGTGTGGCATGAGCCGAACCCCAGCAGCACGATGACGGCTGTCAGCAGGGCGTTGATGCGGTTTCTGATGGCTTTCTTCATTGCGGTCAGCGATTTGTTCAGCTTGCAAATATAGCTATTTTATCAGTAACGACCAACTATTTTATGGATTCTTAACCCTTTTTTTATTACTAACAGTCTCCCCGCCGTCGTGCCTCCCACAGCATGTTGGCCGTTGGCTATCTGCTGGCCCATGAGATTGTAGACGATGGTTTCTTCATCGTCGGTGGCATTGTCGGCCATCGACCGGGCATCGATGGTCGTGGCATCGGGAGCAGCATTGGGCAGAACGATGCGTGTGTCGCCATACTGGTTGACGACGATGGGCTCAGCGTTGCCTTCCTTGAAGAGGTAGATGCCCTGCCTCGGGAAGGTGATGATGCCGTCGCGCAGCGTTCCCATGATGCCTTCACTGATGAGTTGCGACAGGTCGTCGCCCGTCGACATGCGGTAGCTGCCCACCGACTGGATATCGTACATGCCGCCATCGTCCCATCCTGTGGCTTGGCGGTCGATGAAGACGCCGTTGCGACTGGAGCAGTCTACCTCTATATACCAGTCTGCGTCGTCCTGATAGAAGCCCTCCTTATAGTAGGGATAGGCAGGCCCGTAGGGGTTCACCAGTCGGTAGAGGCGTGGTGTCTCAGTGCTTTCCTCTATCTCCACCTCGTAGGTGACGGGGTTGAAGCTGTTGCCGTAGCTGTCGAGGAACGTCTCGTTGAGACATCCGTCGGTGAAGGTTCCCATGCCGAGCGACACGAAGTCTTCTGTGGGCTGTGGGTCGTCGGGTGTGTCGGGGTTATCGGGATTGTCGTCTTTGACAGGACCTATGATGCATATCTCGTCGATGAAGAAGCGGTCTTTGTTCGAGTAGATGGTCAGCCGCAAGGGTCCTTCGGCTGTTATCTCCACACTGTAGTCGTTCCACTGCTGGGGTGTCATCGGGTCGAGAATGGTTTGCGAGAGCTCGGCGTTATATCCATCTTCTACGGCGAGCCACATGAAGTTGTCCTCCTCGTTCCATGGTGCGGCGCGGAAGGTCATCGTCGCTCCGCCGTTAATCTGTATCTCAGGCGTTGTGAGCCATCCCATCTTGTTGGATGTGCCCACCTTGGCACACTGGTTGGCGCCGTATGGACTCTGTCCTTCCCATTCGTTGTCGGGCTTGAAGGTGCTGCTGGCGATGCTGCCGCTCCATTTGCCGTCGTTTCCGCCGGTGCCTGCACATTGGTCGAACGACTCATAGAAGAGCGTGTCTATCCGCGTGGTGTCGCCCGAACCTGTCGTCAGGTCGTCGGTAAAGCGGAAACTCACCAGCGCGTTGTCGCTCTTGATGTCTGTAATCTTGACGTTCATGTAGTAGCTGCCGTCGCTGTTCTTGTTGTATACACGTGTGGAAGGCAGCGAGTTGTTGGTCAGGCTGTCGAGTGCGCCGCGCGGGTATGTGTCGAAAGCAGGACTTGCGCTATAGGTCGAGGCGTTGTTGGCGTGGATGGGCGTGCAGCGCTCGTGGTTGTTCGTTTGGGGCGTGTCGAAGCCGAAATCCTCGCCAAAGGTTCCGACGGAGTTGACGATGTTGTGGCTCCACAGCTCTTCGTCGTAGTCTACTCTCAGGATGAGCAGCCCTTCGCCGTCGAGCCGGCTGTCCCAATGCGTCTTCTGCCTGTTCTCCAAGAGGAAATACTCGTCTTCGCATCCCTTGTTGTAGACGATATACGACTCGCCTCCCTCCGACAGCGCCTTCATGCCGCTCACCTCCATCGTGCCCTTCAGCTCGGTGGGCATGAGCCATCCTGCCGCCATCCGCTCGTAGCTGGTATATCCGGCTGGGATGAACCCACTGCCGTTGTAGCTGCCATGGTCCATCAGGTCCCAGGTGTCCATGCCGTAGTGGCCGCCGTAGTCGATGTCGTACATGTCGGGGTAGCCCAGGCAGTGGCTGAACTCATGGCAGATGGTGCCGATGCCATCGATGCCGCCTGGCTGTAGCTCGCAGCTGCAGCCGTAGGTGTTGATGCGCATGCCGTTGATGGTGAGCTCCTGGCCGGCCTCGTCGAGTGTCCATTCGTGGGGCCATACCGTATAGCGTCCGCCACCGTTGGCTTCGCCTTTGCCGGCATAGAGGATGAACACCTGGTCTACCTCGCCGTCGCCGTCCCAGTCGTATTGCGAGAAGTCGACATCGTCTTGCAGGTATTGACAGGCCTCGATGACCATCTCCTCGGGGTGCATGTCGTCGCCCTGACTGTTGTTCTGTCCGTAGTATCGCTGGTTGTTGGCCAGTGGGACTGGTCCGTAGACGTCGAACGTCAGGTCGAACAGTCCGCGGCTCTGTGCCGTGAAGTAGTCGTGGACAGACCCCACGAAGCCCATGTTGTTGGAAAAGTTCTCCGTGTTGGCTATCTGTTTGTAGAGGTCGAGGTTGTGGGTTTCCTCGAACTTTACGTCATCATATTCCACCAAGATAATCAGTCCTTTCTTCTGACCCGTATAGTTGCCGTAGTTGCCTATCTTGCGTTGGGCCATCCTACGGTTGCGGCGTGCCGCCGCCTTGGCTCTTCTTGTCGCGGCCTGAGCACGCAGTCGAGGCATATCGGCCCTGACGAAGCGTTGCGTTGCCTCGTCGATGACATACTGCCGCCCGTCGCTGTCCTGCCAGAAGTGCAGGTGCTCGTCGCCCATCAGCTGAGCCTCCACCTGCCGCCCGTCGGCCAGTGTCAGCTTCGTCCATTGTCCGCGCTTGGCTGGAATGGCCATGCCCGTCAGCGTGAGCATCATCAGCGTGACGGCCAAGAGATATTTTTTCATGACATTCTTTTTTACTGTTGCAGCGTGCAAAGTTACGAATAAGTGAGTGAAATGCCAAAGGAAAACTTGTTTTTCTTTGCATTTCCGAACGGAAGTAACTTCGGCAACAGCCAGAGTTACGAATAAGTGAGTGAAATGCCAAAGGAAAACTCGTTTTTCTTTGCATTTCCGAACGGAAGTAACTTCGGCAACAGCCAGAGTTACGAATAAGTGAGTGAGCATCCAAGACCTCATACTGCGCTTCATTATATGATGCTCCTCAAAAGCCCAACACCTCACCAAAATGCCCCAAAACCCTTTGTTTATGCGGGTTTCGGATGGTGAGGTGTTCGCGAAACACCTCACCACACATCTCACCACACACCTCACCATCTGGATG
>CAMORS010000047.1 GCA_946624005.1 uncultured Prevotella sp.
TGTCGGGGTGACAGGATTCGAACCTGCGACACCCTGGTCCCAAACCAGGTGCGCTACCGGGCTGCGCTACACCCCGCTGCATTTCCGGCCTTCAGGCAAGCCTTTTTTGAAATGCGGGTGCAAAGGTAATCACTTTTTTCGAATGCTGCAAGCTTTTAGCCAATTATTTTATGATATCAAGCTCGCGGAATACCTTTTTGAGGGCCTGTACACCACGTTCCACCTGTTCCTCGGTGTGAGTAGCCATCAACGCGAACCGCACCAGCGTATCCTGAGGAGCACATGCCGGCGGGATGACGGGATTGATGAACACTCCGGCATCGAAGGCCAGCTTCGTCACGGTGAACGTCTTCTCCACATCGTGCACGTAGAGCGGAATGATGGGGCTGGCCGTCTCGCCAATCTCGAAGCCCTCTTCGCGGAAGCGGCGCAAGGCATAGTTGGTTACTTTCCAAAGCTTCTCAATGCGTTCGGGCTCCTGCTGGATGATGTGTAAAGCCTCCATAGCGGCAGCCGTGGCGGCAGGAGTGTTCGACGCGCTGAAGATATATGTGCGGCACGAATGGCGGAGCCAGTTGATGGTGTCGAAGTCGGAAGCGATGAATCCGCCGATGCTGGCCAGACTCTTCGAGAAGGTTCCCATGATGAGGTCTACCTCGTCGGTGACGCCGAAATGGTCGCACACGCCCCTACCCTGCCGTCCGAAGACACCGATGCCGTGAGCCTCGTCGACCATGATGGCCACGTTGGCATACTTGTGTTTCAGACTGACAATCGTAGGCAGGTCGGCCAAGTCGCCCTCCATGGAGAAGACACCATCGACGACGATGAGCTTCACACCTTCTTCGGGCAACGACTGGAGGACACGCTCGAGGTCGGCCATGTCGTTGTGCTTGTAGTGCAGCGGACGAGCGAACGACAACCGACGGCCATCGACAATGCTGGCGTGGTCGCGATCGTCGCAGATGATATAGTCGCCCTTGCCTACTACCTGAGCCAAGACTCCCTGATTGACGGAGAATCCGGTTGAGAAACAAAGGCAATCGTCCTTGTGAATATACTCGGCTATCTCCTTCTCTAATTGTACGTGAAGGTCGAGCGTGCCGTTCAGAAACCTGCTTCCGGCACAGCCTGATCCGTATTTGTCAAGAGCCTCTTTAGCCTTGTCAATAATGCGTTGGTCACCAGTAAGGCCGGTGTAGGCGTTCGATCCGAACATAAGCACCTTGTGACCTTCCATCTCTACCTCCGTGCCCTGCTTGCTGGTAATGGCTCGGAAGTAGGGATACACACCTTTAGCCATGAACTTCTGAGGCTCACGATATTGCTTGCATCTTTCTTGTAACAGTCCCATTTTAGTATAGGTATCAGTTTACTTTGTTTTTTTACAGGCTGCAAAGGTACAAAAAAAATATCAATCTGTGCATTTTTTTCGAAAAAAATTATCTTTTCAGTAAATATTATTATCAAAACACATCGTTTATTGAAAAAAATGAGTAATTTTGCACGCGTCATGAGCAATAAGACAAACCTGACATTCGTCATGAACCCCATCTCGGGAACGGTCAAAAAAGCCGGCATCCCCGACATCATTGCCGAAACGCTCGACCACGACCGTTTCAGCTATCGCATAGCATGGACGGAGTATGCCGGTCATGCCGAGGTGATAGCACAACGGGAAGTGGAGGCCGGAACGGACATCGTCGTGGCCGTGGGTGGCGATGGAACGGTCAACGAGGTGGGACGTGCGCTCATCGGAACAGAATCGGCCTTAGCCATCGTGCCCTGCGGTTCGGGCAACGGCCTGGCTCGCCACCTGATGCTGCCGATGGACATCCGCAAGAGCATCGAGGTGATCAACCAGTGCGAAGTGCACCGGGTGGACTACGGCATCATCAACGAGCATCCCTTCTTCTGCACCTGCGGCATGGGCTTCGATGCCTTTATCAGCCAGAAGTTTGCCGAGGCCGGAAAACGCGGTATGGTCACTTATGTAGAAAATGTATTGCGCGAGGGGCTGACGTACAAGCCCGAAACCTACTTCATCGAAGACGAACAAGGAACGACCATCCACAAGGCCTTCCTCATCTCTTGTGCCAACGCCTCGCAATACGGCAACAATGCCTATATAGCACCACAGGCCTCGATGACCGACGGTCTGCTCGACGTCATCATCATGGAGCCTTTCGATGTGCTGGAAGCCCCACAGGTGGCCATCGAGATGATGAACAAGACGCTCGACAAGAACCAGAAGATCAAGACATTCCGCACACAACACATCCATATACGACGCAAGCACGACGGATGGATTCACTTCGACGGCGACCCACTCTTCACTTCTGCCGAGGTAGACATCCGGCTGATGCCCCAAGGCATCAAGATGGTGGTCAACGGGAATGCCGACAAGTCGAAGCGGCAGCCCAACATGGTGCAGACGGCCTTCAGCGAGTTTTTCAACGACCTGAATGTTGTGCGCGACGACCTTATCCGACAGGGGCGCCACATACAGGCTATCAACAAGGTGCTCCTTCGCAAGCTCAACAATTTGTAGCCGTTTCATCAAAAGATAGAAGATTTTTTCGGGTGCGAACACAATAAAACACCGAAAAGAGCGTTATATATACAATGAAAAGTCTTTTAATACAGATATTGCTGGTGGTAGGCGTCGTGTCGGCCACCGCACAGACATTCACCCTGCAGGGGCGCGTTACCGACGAGCAGGGCAATCCGGTTGAACTGGCCACCGTGTCGTGCCTGAAGCAAGGCAAGGTGGTGCTGACAAGTCTTAAGGGCGAGTATCAGATGCAGCTACTGTCGCAAGATTCGGTGGTGGTGCGCTTCTCGATGGTAGGATATAAGTCGAAAGAGCGTGTACTGCGCAATCCGAAGGGCAAGCAGACGTTGCAGATACAACTCTTTGAGGACAACACCGTGCTCAGCGAAGTGACCGTCACGGAGAAGGCCCGACAGACGACCTCTACCGAGCAGCTCGACATCAAAGACATCAAACTGTCGCCATCGGCCACGGGCAATGCCGTGGAAGAGATGATACAGGGTCAGGCCGGTGTGAGCACCCACAACGAACTGTCGTCGCAATATAACGTGCGAGGCGGCTCGTTCGACGAGAACTTCGTATATATTAACAATGTAGAGGTATACCGTCCATTCCTCGTCCGTAGCGGACAGCAGGAAGGACTCTCTATCATCAACCCCGACATGGTGGAGAGTGTGGGCTTCTCGACAGGCGGTTTCGAAGCAAAATACGGCGACAAGATGTCGTCGGCCCTTGACATACGCTACAAGCGTCCGAAAAAGCTGGAAGGCAACATCTCGGCAAGTCTGCTCGGAGCAAGTGCCTACATAGGCGTGGCCAACAAGAAGGTGGCGTGGAGCAATGGCCTGCGCTACAAGACCAACCGCCACCTGCTGGGCTCCATGGATACCAAGGGTGAATACGACCCCAACTTCCTCGACTATCAGACTTACCTTACATGGCAACCCAACAAGCGGTGGTCGATAGAGGTGTTTGGCGACATCTCCATCAACCACTATAACTTCAAGCCCATCGACCGAGAGACGAAGTTCGGAACGATGGAGGACGTGAAGTCGTTCCGCGTCTACTTCGATGGTTACGAAAAGGATGTGTTCCGCACTTATTTCGGAACGGCAAACATCACCCGACACATCACCGACAACACCCGCCTGAGCCTTATTGCTTCGGCTTTCAGCACCAACGAACAGGAGAAATACGACATCCAGGGACAATATTGGCTGACACAGACGGAAACGAGCGAGAACCTCGGCGTGGGTACCTATATGGAACATGCGCGCAACTATCTGAAAGCAAACGTGCAAAGTGTGAAGCTGATGGCACAACACCGCTTCGGACGCCACGACATCGAGACAGCTGTTACCTATAAGATGGAACGCATCAAGGAGCGTTCGCGCGAATACGAGATGCGCGACTCTGCCGGCTATAGCGTCCCGCATACGGGCGAAGACCTCTATATGATTTATTCACTCAATGCACGCAACGACCTGAAAGCCAACCGCCTGGAGGTATATGCACAAGATACATATAAATGGAACACAGGAAGAACATCCGAAGAAGAGGGAGAGGAAGCCGAGAAGCATCTTACCTTCTGGACTCTGAACTATGGTGTCCGCTTCAGCCACTGGAACTTCAACCGCGAGAGCATCTTCTCGCCGCGTGTCTCGCTGGCCATCGTACCGGCCTACAACCACGACGTAACATGGCGCTTTGCCACCGGTCTCTACTATCAGGCTCCTTTCTTCAAGGAACTGCGCGACACGGCCACCGTCAACCACATCACCACGGCAACGCTCAACACCAACATCAAGAGTCAGCGCTCGCTCCACTTCATCGCTGCCTACGACCATCGTTTCAAGATGAACCAACGCCCCTTCAAGTTCACCGCCGAGGCCTACTATAAGGCGCTGTCACAGCTCGTACCCTACACCGTGGACAATGTGAAGATTGTCTACGATGCCAGCGAGCAATGCTCTGGCCATGCCTTGGGTCTCGACTTGAAACTCTACGGAGAGTTCGTACCCGGCACCGACTCGTGGCTCACCTTCTCGGTGATGGACACGAAGATGAAAATCAATGGCAAGTCGATACCAATGCCCAGCGACCAACGCTATGCGCTGAACCTCTTCTTTACCGACTACTTCCCGGGAACGGAGCGTTGGAAGATGTCGCTCAAACTGGCATACGCCGACGGACTGCCTTTCGGTGCCCCACACCGGAGCCTCGACTCGATGCCCTACCGCGCTCCGGCCTACAAGCGTGCCGACATCGGTATGAGCTTCCGCGCCCTGAACAACGAGAATCACGAGAAGAAGACATTCATCCGCAATATTTGGCTGAGCCTCGATTGCCTCAACCTCTTCGGCATCAACAACGTCAACTCTTACTACTGGATTACCGACGTAACCAACCAGCAGTATGCTGTGCCCAACTACCTCACAGGACGCCAGGTGAACTTCCGAGTGTCGATGGATTTCTGATGCAACAAAGATGTTTTAGTGGGATAGTTCAGAGAGCTCGAGCCAACGCATGCTCTTTTCGTCGAGCTCATCCTTCAGCACAGGCAGACGCTTGCTTTTCTCGGTGAGTGCCTCTACGCTGAGCGTACCGCTGCAAAGTTCCTCTTCAAGACGTTTCTGTTCGGCTTCCAGGGCTTCAATGTCTTTCTCCAACTGCTCAAACTCGCGTTTCTCGTTGAAGCTCATCTTTCGCTTTTGCACATTCTTGCTGGCATCGGAAGACCGCGGTGTCTGCTGCTTCTTCGGTTCCGCCTTCGCTTCCTCCTTGCTCTGCATGGCGTTCCACTGGCGATATTGCGTATAGTTGCCCGGGAAATCCTTGATGACACCATCGCCCTTAAAGACCAAAAGATGGTCGACCACTTTGTCCATGAAGTAGCGATCGTGGCTCACGACGATGACACAACCGGGGAAGTCGGCCAGATATTCTTCAAGAATCTGTAGCGTGGTGATGTCAAGGTCGTTGGTCGGTTCGTCAAGAACGAGGAAGTTGGGATTCTTCATCAAAACCGTGCAGAGGTAGAGCTTGCGGCGCTCACCGCCAGAGAGTTTGTAGACGTAGTTGTGCTGCTGCTCAGGCGTGAAGAGGAAATACTGCAAGAACTGACTTGCCGAGAAGTGCTTCCCGCCACCCATGTCGATATACTCTGCAATGTCGCGCACCACATCGATGACCTTCTGGTCTTCGTTGAAATGCAGACCTTCTTGCGAGAAATAGCCGAAGCGCACGGTATCGCCAATGTCGAATTTTCCCTTATCGATAGGTTCCAGTCCAAGCAGCATCTTGATGAATGTCGACTTGCCTGTGCCGTTGTTGCCTACGATGCCCATCTTCTCGTAACGCGAGAAGTTGTAATAGAAATCCTTCAGGATGACAATATGGTTGTCGCTACCTTCTTCACCGTATGCTTTGGATACATATTGACACTCGAAAATCTTCGAACCGATATAGATGTTGCTCGACTTCAGCCTGAGCTGGCGTTCTTCGATGCGCTGCTTGGCTACACGTTCCAACTCGTAGAAAGCTTCTTCGCGCGAACGGGCCTTATGTCCTCGTGCTTGCGGCATGCGTCGCATCCACTCCAGTTCGCGCCGGTAGAGGTTGTTGGCTCGCATGATCTCGGCGCGGGTGTTGTCGATACGCTCCTGACGTTTCTCGAGATAGTAGCTAAAGTTGCCGCGATAGGTGTAAATGGTGCGGTTGTCAAGTTCGAGAATGAGGTTGCACACACGGTCGAGGAAGAATCGGTCGTGGGTCACCATGAGGAGCGTTTTGTTGCCTCGCGAGAGATAGCCCTCGAGCCAAACAATCATATCGAGGTCGAGATGGTTTGTCGGTTCGTCGAGAATGAGCATGTCTGGCTCCGTGAGCAAGACATTGGCCAGGGCGACACGCTTCTGCTGACCGCCGCTGAGCTGCCCCATGGGTTGGTTGAGGTTGCCGATGTGCAACTGTGTCAGAATCTGTTTGGCACGCAACACCTTCTCGGCCTCACCCTCATGGTTGAAACACGCATCGAGGACCGTCTCCTCGGGATCGAACTTGGGCGACTGTTCAAGATAGCCAACGCGCAAGTCGTTGCGATAGATAATGCTACCACTGTCATAGCCATCGCGTCCCGTCAGGAGCGACAGCAGAGTCGACTTACCCGTACCGTTCTGTGCGATGAGCCCTACCCTTTGCCCTTCGGCAATGCTGAACGAGATGTCTTCGAAAAGAATCTGTGCTCCGAACGACTTCGTCAGATTCTGTACTACGAGATATGGATTAGCCACGTTTTCAGAGGGTCTTGTTGATTTCTTCAATATAGTCGAGCACCTCGTCACGCCCAGTGCGTTTCTCTGCAGAGGTGATGAAGTAGAGCGGTGTCTCTTCCCACGTGTCGAGCATCTTCTTCATCCATGCCTCAGCGTTCTGCTTAGCTTTCACAGGGCCTATCTTGTCGGCTTTGGTGAAGACGATGCAGAAGGGGATGCCGCTCATACCGAGCCAGTCGACAAACTCGCGGTCTATCTGTTGCTGCTCGTGGCGGATGTCTATCAGTACGAAGACGTTGACAAGCTGCTTACGCTGGAGGATATACGACGAAATCATCTGCTCAAGCTTGTTGCGCATGGTCTTCGATAGCTTCGCGTAACCGTAGCCGGGCAGGTCGACGAGATACCAGTTGTTGTTGACGATGAAGTAGTTGATGAGCTGCGTCTTGCCAGGTGTTGCCGAAGTCTTGGCCAACCCTTTTCGCTGACAGAGCATATTGATGAGACTCGACTTACCGACGTTGCTGCGCCCGATAAATGCGTATTCGGGCTTTGTATCCTTGGGGCATTGAATGACCGAAGGTGAGCTAATGACAAATTCTGCTTTCTTGATTTCCATATTCTGATATTGACGCTTTTGAGTTTGCAAAAGTACAACTTTTTTGCCAACTATGCAACATAAATGGGCAGAAACTTGCTATTTGGAAGCTGTTGAGGCCGAAGTAGACAAAATCTCTCTGACCATTCTGCTGACCGTTTGGCTGATATTCTCCTGTGCCGTCGCCTTCTTCATAGCTTCCTCTGTGCTGATGCCAGGCGGGTTGATACATTCCACACGAGCGAACCCAACTTGAAGAAGACGCTCCTTGTCGTTAATCCTTCCTGCTATCAGGCATACGGGGATGCCTTCAGCATGGCCGAGAATGCCCATCGGCAACTTGCCCATCAGCGTTTGGCGGTCGGCTGCCCCCTCGCCGGTAATGACGAGATCGGCATCCTTGACAAGTTGGGTGAAATGGATGGTGTCGAGCAACATCTCTATGCCGGGTCTGCACGCTGCATGTAGATATTGCATGAAGGCATAGCCAAGGCCACCAGCTGCACCGGCTCCCGCTACATTGGAACAATCGTAGCCAAAGTGGCGTGCAGATATCTCGGCAAAAGTCTTTGCTCGCTCGTCCAAGAGCGTCACCATCTGAGGCGTCGCTCCCTTCTGTGGTCCAAAGACATGAGCTGCCCCCCATTGGCCACAAAGAGGATTGCTGACGTCGGTGGCAATGGTGAAGCGGACATTCGCCAAAGCGTCCAGTCCATCCCATTGGCATGGTATCGTCTGGTTGTCATCATGTTGCCGCGAAAAGGCATCGATGAGGGCTTGCAACATTCCTACGCCGGCATCGCTGGTGGCACTTCCTCCCAAGCCAATAATGACTTCCTCGGCACCACGCCCAACGGCATTGGCCACCAACTGTCCCGTGCCGTAGCTTGTAGCAATGAGTGGATTGCGTTCCGTCTCTGACAACAAGGTGAGACCACTGGCCTGTGCTATCTCGATGATGGCTAATCGCTCCTTTAGCAGGTACCTGGCAACGACGGTACGCCCCAAAGGGTCGCTCACCGGAACGGCTACCAGTTCACCGCCGATGGCAGTATGGACAGCATCGAGGAATCCCTCTCCGCCATCACTGACTTTCACCGTCAGCACGTCAGCATCGGGAAACACCTTCCTGATGCCTTCAGCTGCCGACGATGCAGCTTCGGCCGACGTAAGACAACCTTTGAACGAATCGATGGCTACGACTATTTTCATTTTCTTGAAAGTATGGCTATTTTTTTGCAAATATACAATATTTTCATGAAAACAAAAATTCTTCGAAGAGAAATCTGCCTGTTATTCAATTCTTTTTCGTAACTTTGCACCCAATATCTCATTTCAATAATCAAGACAATATATGATGAACGACTTCATTTATGACATTCCTGTCCGGATATACTTCGGACGAGATCAGTTGAAAAACCTTGGTGCTGAACTCAAGAAACATGGCACCCGCGTGCTGATGACTTATGGTGGAGGCAGCATCAAGCGCATAGGTCTCTACGACCGTGTGGTGAAAGAAATCAAAGAAGCAGGCCTCCAGTTGTTCGAACTCTCCGGCATTGAGCCCAACCCCCGAATCGACAGTGTGCGTCGAGGTGCACAGATGTGCAAGGAGCACGACATCGACGTCTTGCTGGCTGTTGGCGGCGGCTCTACCATCGATGCTACGAAATTCATGGCTGCCGGAGCCTGTGTCGATCACGACCCGTGGGATTTCCTCGATCTTGGAAAGCGTGCTCCCATCGAACAGGCCTTACCCATCGTGAGCATCCTGACGCTTTCAGCTACAGGTTCGGAGATGGACTCTGGCGGTGTCATCAGCAACCCTGAGACAAAGGACAAGTTAGGCCGACAGGCTCCCGCCTTATTGCCAAAAGCTTCTTTTCTCGATCCCACAAACACTTTCAGCGTATCACCCTACCAGACGGCTTGCGGGGCTGCTGACATGATGTCGCACATCTTTGAGGTTTATTTCAACATGACCCCCGACCTCTACATGCTCGACTGCTTCATGGAGGGTCTCTTGAAGACCATCATCCGCTATGCACCCATCGCTATGCGAGAGCCCGACAACTATGAAGCGCGCGCCAACCTGATGTGGGCTTCGTCGTGGGCTATCAACGGATTCATCAACGGTGGCAAGCAGAAGGCATGGTCGTGCCACCCGATGGAACACGAGTTGTCGGCCATCTACGATATCACCCACGGATTAGGGTTGGCCATCCTCACTCCGCGTTGGATGGAATATTGCCTCGACGAAACGACCGTCTCGAAGTATGTTCAATTTGGTGTGAACGTCTTCGGCATCGATCCGACCTTACAACCTATGGAAATCGCCCACGAAGCCATCCAACGGCTGAGCGACTTCTTCTTCAACACGCTACAGCTCAAGCGAACATTCCCCGAAGTGGGCATCGACGAGACTCACTTTGCTACGATGGCCCGAAAGTCTGTCCAGGGAGGTACTCTTCCTGGCTTCAAGCCATTGCAGCAGCACGATGTCGAAGCTATCTTCAAGATGTGTATGCAATGAACAAGAAAGTGTATTTCGCCGGCTCGATCCGTGGTGGTCGGGCCGACGAACAACTCTATCGACGCATGATCAGCCATATCCAGCAGACGGACACGGTGCTGACGGAGCATGTGGGCAACCTCGAGCTGAGCAAGCTGGAGGAGCCTTTCCTCAACGACCAGCATCACAACGATGCCAAGACCGATGCTCTTATCTACCAGCAAGACACACGGTGGCTGAAAGCGTGCGACATAGTGATTGCTGAATGTTCGACACCCTCGCTCGGCGTGGGCTATGAGTTGGCTTTCGCCGAACGCATCGGCAAGCCCTGTCACCTATTATATAATAAGGTAAGGGGAAGCCTTTCGGCTATGCTTGCCGGCAACACGTACTTCCACCTGCATCCCTACGAAAAGGAAGAAGATCTCTATTCGATCATCGACAATATTCTGAAAACCAACAATTAACAAATCCTCGTATGAAAAGAATATTCACCACTTTCTTTGCTTTGACAGCCTTATGGACAGCCACTGCACAAACCACCGTGACCATCCATGCCGACCAAGGGAAAGAGACCATCCACAAGGAGATTTACGGACAGTTTGCCGAGCATCTCGGCACCTGTATCTACGGGGGCATCTGGGTAGGCCCCGACTCTCCTATTCCTAACACCGACGGCTACCGCAACGACGTGTTGCAGGCTCTCCGAGACCTGAACATCCCCGTGCTGCGATGGCCTGGTGGATGCTTTGCCGACGAATACCACTGGATGGATGGTATCGGCCCACGCGACCAGCGGCCCACGATGCAGAACAACAACTGGGGCGGTGTCATCGAAGACAACTCGTTCGGTACGCACGAGTTCCTGAACCTCTGCGAGATGCTCGGATGCGAGCCCTATATCAGCGGCAACGTGGGTAGCGGCACCGTCGAAGAGCTGGCCAAATGGGTGGAATATATGACGAGCGACGGCGACACACCGATGGCACGCCTGCGCCGACAAAACGGCCGCGACCGTGCCTGGAAGGTGAAATACCTCGGTGTGGGCAACGAGAGCTGGGGCTGCGGAGGCAGCATGCGCCCCGAATACTACAGCGACCTCTATCGCCGATATGCCACCTACTGCCGCAACTACGACGGCAACGAGCTCTACAAGATAGCCTCTGGGGCCGGCGACTACAACTACAACTGGACTCGTGTGCTGATGAACCAGGTGGGCAACCGCATGCAGGGCCTCTCACTCCACTATTACACGGTGGCTGGATGGGACGGCTCGAAAGGGTCGGCCACCCAGTTCAATGCCGACGAATACTATTGGACGCTGGGCAAGTGTCTCGAGATTGACGAGGTGATCCGCAAGCACAAAGAAATCATGGACGAGCGTGACCCGAAACGGCGCATCGGCCTGATGATGGACGAATGGGGCACGTGGTGGGACAAGACACCAGGTTCGCCCAACGGTTTCCTGCAGCAACAGAACACCATGCGCGACGCTATCGTGGCCGCCCTCTCCTTCCATGTTTTCCACCAGCATACCGACCGCCTCAGAATGTGTAACATCGCACAGATGGTCAACGTTCTGCAGGCGATGGTGCTCACCGATACAGAAGGCAGCGGACATATCGCCCTGACACCTACCTACCATGTCTTCGAGATGTACCGTCCTTTTCAGGATGCCACCTTCCTGCCACTTGACATTCAGACCGAACAGCTCACTGTGCGCCACGACCCCACAACCAACATCAATGCCGGCGACAGCCGTACCTACCGCACCATACCGCTTGTAAGTGCGACGGCTGGACGCACCAAGACAGGAACTATCGCCATCGCCCTTGTCAACACCTCTTTAGAAAGCGACAAGCAAGTGACAATCAGTCTTGAAGGAGCAAAAGCGAACAGCGTTGACGGACGGATTCTTACCTGCCGCAACATCACCGACTACAACGATTTCGACCATCCACACCGGGTGGAACCCAAGTCGTTTACCAACTTCAAACTGAAGCACCAAGAACTCACGGTTAGCCTTCCAGCACGTAGTGTTGTCGTTCTGGAAGTGAAAGAATGATAAATGAGGCTTGTTTTCGGTTAAAACTTGCTAACAAAAGTAACAAGCAAAACAGAAAACATGTATCTTTACACCGAATTTTAAAAGATTCAATTTAAAACTATCGAATTTTTATTCACTTAAAAAAACAACTAAGTAAAAATGAAGAAAGTTTTTATGATGGCTTTGGCAGCTGCTGCCATCACGCTGAGCAGCTGCGGCAACAAGACGAACGTTCCCAACGAGTCTGAAATCGTTGATTCTACCGAGGTGGCCCTCAACGAGGCTAACACCGCTGCCGACGAGGTGATTGCTCAGCTGACACAGAACATCGAAGCTAAAGACGCTTCGGCTCTGCAGAATGCTCTCGAGGCCGTCAAGGCCAAGGTGAGCGAGTTCCTGACCAAGAACCCGGAAATCGCTAAGGAGTATCTGGCTAAGGTGCAGAACTTCCTGAAGGAGAACACCGACAAGATCAAGGCTGTTGTTGGCGACAATGCCGCTGTGGCTTCGCTTGTTGATGGTATTGCCAACATCCCGAGCGAGAGCGTTGACGCACTGACAGGTGCCGGCGATGCACTGAAGGCTCTGGGCATTGATCTCACTCAGCAGGCTGGCGACGCCGTAGAAGGTGCCAAGGACGCTGTAGAAGGCGCTGCCGCTGATGCCAAGGAGTCAGCTGAAAAGAAGACCGACGAGTTGACAGATGAGGTGAAGAAGAACATTGGCGACGCTGTCGATAAGGCCTCTGCCGATGCCAAGAAGAAACTGGGTCTGTAAGACTTTACACGACTGAACGTAAACAAACCGCAGGGGGAGACCAATTAAATGGTGCTCCCCCTCGTTGTTTTTTCGCTAAAAACCATTCAAAAGTTTGCGTCGCATAAAAATTATCCCTACCTTTGCACCAACGTTAATAAAGTGTAGGAACTCCTGAACTCCTGAACTCCTGAACTACAAATATAAAAAAATGTATCTGCAAACTTTGGCTGTCCTCGCCGGACTATGCCTCACCGTCAACACCATGGCCAACAACCCTAAGAAAGTAACCGATAACGAAGTGAAAACCGTCAACCTGCGCGTCATACAGACAAGCGACGTTCACGGCAGCTTCTTTCCCTACGACTTCATCAACCGCCGGCCACGTAAAGGGTCGCTGGCTCGTGTGAGCACCTACGTCAACCAACTGCGGCAGACTTACGGAAAGAACCTCATTCTGCTCGACAATGGCGACATCCTTCAGGGACAGCCCACCTGCTACTATTGCAATTATGTCAAGCCCGACATCGAGAATGTGGCAGCAAAGGTGATCAACTACTTAGGCTATGACGCTCAGACCATCGGCAACCACGACATCGAGACTGGCCATGCCGTCTACGACAAGTGGATTGGCGAGGTCGACTGCCCCATGCTCGGAGCTAACATCATAGACACAAAGACGGAGAAACCCTACGTTCATCCATACACCATCATAGAGCGCGAGGGCGTGAAAGTGGCCGTCGTCGGTATGCTGACACCAGCCATCCCTAACTGGCTCCACGACGAACTGTGGAGCGGACTACGCTTCGACGAGATAGTGGAGTGTGCGCGCTACTGGGTTGACTACCTGAAGAAGAACGAACATCCCGACGTCATTATCGGACTTTTCCACTCGGGCTATCTCGGCGGCATCTCCACTCCGGAATATGAAGAAGATGCCACCTTGCACGTTGCTATGGAGGTGCCGGGCTTCGACCTGATTGTTTTCGGACACGACCATACCTCCCACCACGACGTCATCCGCAACCTGGCTGGCGAAGAAGTGGTGCTCCTCGACCCTTCAAGCAATGCCTACAACGTCTGCGATGCCAACATACAGCTGAAAGTGAAAGACGGAAAGGTGATCTACAAACAGGTGTCGGGTCAGCTCGTCAGTGTGGCTGACATGCCTGTCGACGAAGCGTACATGAAGTTTTTCCAGGCAGACATCGACAGCGTGAACAACTATGTCAAACGCCGTATCGGACGTTTCGAAGCTCCCGTCTATGTGCGCGACAGCTATTTTGGCAACAGTGCCTTCTGCGACCTGATCCACAACCTGCAGCTGCAGATTACGGGTGCCGACATATCGTTCAACGCACCGCTCACCTTCGACACCGTCATTCGTGAGGGAGATGTCTTCGTGAGTGATATGTTCAATCTCTACAAATACGAGAACCAAATCTACGTCATGCTCCTCACCGGCGAGGAGATACGTCGCCACCTCGAGATGAGCTACGACCTGTGGGTCAACACGATGCAATCGCCCGACGACCATATCATGCTCCTTGCCGACACCGAGAGCGACGACAACCAGCGCTTCTTCTTCAAGAACCTTGCGTTCAACTTCGACAGTGCTGCCGGTATCGACTACGAGGTGGACGTGACGAAGCCCGACGGTGAGAAGGTGCGTATCCTGCAGATGTCAAACGGCGAGCCATTCGACCCACAGAAGACCTACCGTGTGGCGATGAACAGCTATCGCGGCAATGGCGGCGGCGAACTGCTCACCAAGGGTGCCGGCATCCCTCAGCAACAACTTGACAGCCGTGTCGTCTACCGAAGCGAACGCGACCAACGCTACTACCTGACGCAGGAGATAGAGCGTGCTGGCATCATTCGTCCACAGGCTAACCACAACTGGCGTTTCGTTCCGGAAGAATGGACGAAGCCTGCCATCGAACGCGACCGCAGGCTTCTCTTTGGTGATCTGTAGGGGTGGAACAGCGTTTCCGCCCGCAACAGCAATAGTCACAGCAAATATTCTTTTAATTCCATCTACTGCAGATGCTCTACGAGGAAGTCGGCAATCTGTCGAAGCAGGTGGTTGCGTGTGTTGCCGCCGTAGATGCTGTGGTTGCGGTTGGTGTAGACGTTCATGCGGAAGTCTTTGTCGGCCTGTACCAGAGCCTCTGTATATTCAAACGTATTCTGCGGATGAACGTTGTCGTCGGCCAGTCCGTGGCAGAGCAGCAGCGCACCATGCAACTTGTCGGCACGGGCAATGGGGTTGTCATCATAGCCTGTGGGGTTCTCCTGTGGAGTCTGCATGAAACGTTCTGTATAGACGGAGTCGTAGTAGCGCCAGCTGGTAGGCGGTGCCACGGCAACGCCGGCCTTGAAGACGGGGCGTCCCTCGCTCATGCTCATCAGCGTACAGAAGCCGCCATAGCTCCACCCCCAGATGCCAATGTTGTCGGCATCGACATATTGTTGCTTGCCCAACCAAAGGGCTGTCTCCACCTGGTCGCGTGCTTCCAGCTTACCTATATTCTTATACGTACATTTCTCGAAGTCGGCACCTCGTGCACCCGTTCCTCTACCGTCGACGCACACCACGATGAAACCGCGCTGTGTCAGGTAGGCATCATACAGACCACCATTGCCCATGCTGCCTATCGTCCAGGCATTCTTCACCTGCTGGCTGCCCGGCCCGCTATACTGCCACATGACGACGGGATATTTCTTGGCAGGGTTGAAGTCGGCAGGTTTCATCATCACGCCATTGAGTTCCACGCCCTCTGACGTTGTGAACTTAAAGAACTCTTTCTTGGGTAAATTATATGTCGAGAGCTTATTGATAAGCTGTTTGTTGTCAATGAGTTGACATATATTCTTTCCTTGATTGTTGCAGATGGTGTAGCGATAAGGCGTATCGGCATTGCTCCACTGGTTGATGAAGTAGCGGAAGTTGGTGCTGAACGTTGCGCTGTTCCATCCGCGGTCGGGTGTGAGCTGCTGTGTCTTGCCGTTCTTCTGCGTCATGTAAACCTCACGGTTCAACGCATCTTGCCCGGCAGCCTGATAGTAGACATTGCCTGTCGCCTCATCGTAGCCGTACACTTCGGTGACGCCGTTTCTGGCATTGGTCAGCTTGCGCTGTAGTGTTCCGGTGACGGAGTAGAGATAGAGCTGCATCATGCCGTCGCGGTCGCTGGGTAGGATGATGTTGTTGGGCGTAATGAGTATCCCGCTGACAACATTCTCGCTGACATACTTCGGCACGCTCTCCTTGATGAGAAGCTGACTGACGGTGCTCCGCGGATTGACTCCATACAGGCACAGTTCGTCTTGATGACGGTTCATCGTATATACAATCATGCGGTCGGCCGATGCTGTGGCCTTCAGTCGGGGAATATAGCCATCGGCGGGCATGGGCACATCGAGCTGTCGTGTCTGATGGCTCTTGATGTCGTAGCTATAGACGCTGACGGTGCTGTTCTGTTCGCCAGCCTTGGGATATTTGTAGGCATACGCGCCAGGATAGACAGCATATTGCGTGTTCTCGGGCTTCAGCCCTTTGTATGTCTCTAACGAAAACTCCGGCACCTTTGTCTCGTCGAAACGCACCCAGCAGAGCATCGTGCCGTCGGCATTGAAGGCCAGAGCCGAGTTGAAGCCAAACTCCTCCTCGTACACCCAGTCGGGAATGCCGTTGATCACCTCGTTCTTCCGTCCGTCTTTCGTCACCTGGCTCTCGGCGTTGTCATAGAGCAGCTTGACGAGATAGATGTTGTTATCGCGAACGAAGGCCACCTGCCATCCGTCTTGGCTCCACACTGGCGCCTGCTGCGGTCCGTTGTCGGAGAGTCGTTCCAGCCGGCGTGTGTCGATGGTGTAGATATAGTAGTCGGCTGTGAACGAGCGGCGGTAGATTCGTTTCGAGTTGGTCTGTATGAGCATTTTCTTTCCGTCGGGACTCATGATATAGTCCTCAAACCGTTCGATGCGCTCTCCTACCGTGTTGTTGACGTCGAAGAGCACTGCCGTCTGCTTTCCTGTTTTGTAAGCGAAGGCTACAATCTGGTTGCCCTCCTGGCTAATCTGTGCATACGTCTCTCCGTCGTTCAGGGGGGTGATGGTACGCAGATACTCTGGTGCAAAGGCACCGCCTGTGATGTCGTTCAGACTCACGCTGTTTGTCGCGGCCCATGTGGCAAGCACAGCAATAGCCGCAAAACATGTTGTCAAGATTCTTTTCATGCTATCAATGATTGAATGGTTTCTGTTTTCGACTGCAAAGTTACACACTTTTTTTGTAACCTCCAAGAATTGAAGCCATTAATATTTAGGAAGGTTGGGAGTTGTCAGCAATTGCTGGATGGATGTGGTGGGGTGTTTTTTCATGTATTGCTCGGCGCGCACCACGTCGGCCGTCTTGAAGAACCGCTTGCCAAGGGCTTGGTTGGTGGTCCACATCACCTTTCCGATGTGAGCGTCGCGCTCTTCCTGCGTGCGCGTGTCGAAATCCTTCAGAGGATAGAGGCTGAGCAGATAGAAACTGATGCAGTCGGGCACGATGTTGTCGCGGGTCATCGTCTTCCGCTGGTTGGCGGTGAAGTGCTTCAGGTAGAGCGGATAGTCTTCGCCCAGATACTTGTCGAGCGAGATGCCGAGGCTGTGGTCGCCTACGACGATGCTGTAGTCGAGGGTTCCTATCTGTGCATAGATGACGGGCGGCTGGATGTCGGGCAGCTGTTCGACGAGCCATCCGAAGGCGATGTTCAACTGGTTGTTGATGTCGTCCATGTTGGCATACTGCGCCTCGGCGTCGCTGATGAGCACCTGCAGCGTAGAGTCCTGGAAGAAGGCGAGCACGCGACTGTTGATCTCCGAGTCGTCGACCGAGCCGAGCTTCAGCACGTTCTCTATCAGCGTGCGCGTCTCCATGGGATAGTCGGTCGACATCTGCTGCAGGGCGGCATAGTCGCCTGTGGTGAGGTACTGGCTCTCCAACCTGTCGTATCTTTCCACTTCGATACGATGGGTGCTGTCGTCGTCTGTGGGCCGCAACCGGTATTCACAGGCGCAGAAGAGTAGCGCTGCGAGCGCTATATAGACCAACTTTCTCACCTTAATAGTGTTTGATATATTCTTATTTGGGTGCAAAATTACAAAAAAAATATTTCTTATGCAAATTTTAAGCAAAAAAATTAAAACAAATCTTAGTTTTGTATTAAATCAAATCATTACATAACATGACTATCCATCCCCTCGGGGAGGCCGGGAGGGAACCTCAGAGATGGTCTCTGAGGCTGCCGTAGATGGTCTCTGAGGCTGCCGTAGATAGTCTCTGATGAGGTCGGAGATAATCTCTGATGATGCCAGAGATGGTCTCTGACAGCCTCAGAGAACATCTCTGGCGGTGAAGCCTTTGGAGACAATCGCTGTTGAGGCGAATCAAACAGCGATTGCAACATTAAAATGACGAGAAAGACTTAACAATTGTAAAAACGCTATTTTTCTATTACCTAAAGCCCTATTTTTGATGGGGTAAAACGCATTTTTCGAGCACTAAACTCACAAAAACCGTATCTGCAACAGCTAACGAAAGTTAATCATTTGTCAACAGACGTTTATCAAAACAGGCAAATAACTGTCTTGCCCTGAAAAACGTTGAATAAAAAACAACGTTTAAAATGGAGAAAACA
>CAMORS010000048.1 GCA_946624005.1 uncultured Prevotella sp.
GGCAAATCGCGACACTACATTAATAAAGTAGTCTCACTACATTAATAAAGTAGTCTCACTACATTAATAAAGTAGTCACACTACATTAATAAGGTAGTGTTGGCATTTGCCGTTTCCTGCACTTCAATCAGCGTCTTGCATGCTGACGAGCAGTCATCTATGCTATTTGTAAACAAATCAAACGACAGGTTGAAAAAAAACTTACAAAAGCGAATATTATCTTTATTATTATGCAGGATTGAGTTGATTTCAAGCGGATGTTGTTAATAATTTGTAATTATACCCTTATTTGTAATGAAAAGCTATTGCATTTTACGATTCTTTTGTTTATCTTTGCACCACTTATGAATAGTCATTCCTTATGGGATGAAAGAGCTATCTACTAACCTGTATGAAACAAAAATTATTGATAAAGTTCGACCAGAACAAGCGACTTTTGTTCACCTTCGCGCTGTGGTTAGCCGCTCTGACAGCAATATTGGCGCAGACACATGTGGAAGGTTCCGTCATTGCTAACGACGACAGCGAGCCTGTCATCGGAGCCACCATCATGGTAGAAGGCACCAAAGACGGAACGACCACCGACTTCGACGGCCATTTCTCGCTCGACGTTCCGGCGGGCAAGAAGATTGTTGTCAGCTATGTCGGTATGACAACACAGACACTCTCGCCCAAGCCGCAGATGGAAATCGTGCTCATGAGCGACGCCATCATGGTGGAGGAAGTGGTGGTGACGGGTATGCAGAAGATGGACAAGCGACTCTTCACCGGCTCGTCCACAAAGGTCAGTGCTGCCGATGCGAAGATCGACGGTGTGGCTGATGCCAGCCGCGCCTTGGAAGGCAGGGCTGCCGGTGTCAGTGTGCAGAACGTCAGCGGTACGTTCGGCGCTGCCCCGAAGATTCGTGTGCGCGGTGCTACCAGCATCTACGGCTCGTCGAAACCGCTATGGGTGGTGGACGGTGTCATCATGGAAGACATCGTAGAGGTGTCGGCCGACGACCTGACAAGTGGTGATGCCAACACGCTGATATCGAGCGCCATTGCTGGATTGAACTCCGACGACATCGAGTCGTTCCAGATTCTGAAAGACGGTTCAGCCACTTCTATCTACGGTGCACGCGCTATGGCTGGCGTCATTGTCGTCACAACGAAGAAGGGTACGGCCGGACAGAACCGCATCAACTACACCGGCGAGTATACCATGCGACTGAAGCCCTCGTACGCTACGTTCAACATCATGAACTCGCAAGACCAGATGTCGGTCTACCAAGAGCTGCAGCAGAAGGGCTATCTCAACTATGCCGAGACGGCCAACGCCTCGGAAACGGGTATCTATGGCAAGATGTACCAGATGCTCTCGCAGTACGACCCGCACACGGGCACCTTCGCCCTCGACAACACTCCCGCTGCCAAAGCCGCCTATCTGAGGGCTGCCGAATACAGGAACACCGACTGGTTCGACCTGCTCTTCAGCAACGGCATCCAGCACACCCATTCTGTCTCGATGTCGGGCGGTTCGGATAAGGCGCAATATTACGCCTCTGTCAGTGCCATGATGGACCCGGGATGGACGAAGAAGAGCGGTGTGGAGCGCTATACAGCCAACATGAACGCCAACTTCAACATATCGAAGAAGGTGACGTTCGGCGTCATCAGCAGTGCCTCCTACCGCAATCAGGAAGCCCCCGGAACGCTGAGCCAGACAACCGACCCCGTGGCGGGCACCGTGAGTCGCTCGTTCGACATCAACCCCTACTCGTATGCGCTCAACTCTTCGCGCACACTCGACCCTGATGTTTTCTACACGCGCAACTACGCTCCGTTCAATATCTTCCACGAACTGGACAACAACTATATCGACCTCAACGTCACCGACTTCCGTCTGCAGGGCAAGCTCACCTACAAGCCCATCATGAAGGTAGAGCTGACAGCCCTTGGAGCCGTGAAGTATTCGGCTACGACGCAGGAGCATAAGATTCTCGACGAGTCGAACCAGGCAATGGCCTACCGCGCTATGGACACTTCGACCATCCGCGATGCCAACCGCTATCTCTACACCGACCCCGACAACATCTTCGCCCTGCCTGTGAGCATCCTGCCCGTGGGAGGTATCTTAGAGCGCACCGACAACAGCATGTTCGGCTACGACTTCCGTGCTTCGGCAGCCTACAACGATGTGTTCCACGACACGCATATCGTCAATGCCTACGGTGGTATGGAGGTGAACTACGTGAACCGTCACATGCACTGGGACCGCGACTGGGGTATTCTCTTCGACGATGGCGAGATTTCGGCTTTCAATTATCTTGCCTTCAAGCAGATGGCTGAGCGCAACAACACCTATTATACACTGACGAACACACGCGAACGCAGTGCTGCCTTCTTTGCCAACGCTACCTATTCGTATAAGGGACGCTACACCGTCAACGGCACGTTCCGCTACGAAGGCACCAACCGTCTGGGACGCAGCAGGTCGGCACGATGGCTCCCGACGTGGAACCTCTCGGCAGCGTGGAATGTGCACGAGGAGACTTGGTTCGAGAAACTGCATCCGCTGACCCACCTGACGCTGAAAGCCAGCTATTCGCTCACCGCCGACCGCGGTCCGGCCAGCGTCACCAACTCTACCGATATCTACGGTCCGTACAACCCGTGGCGCCCCTTCACCAGTGTGAAAGAGACGGGCAATGAGCTTTGGCAACCTGCCAACCCCGAGCTGACCTACGAGAAGAAGCACGAGCTGAACCTCGGCTTCGAGGCCGGACTGTGGGACAACCGCCTGAACGTTTCGTTCGACTGGTATACACGCAACAACTACGACCTCATCGGTCCCGCCTTGACGGCTGGCTATTCGGCTGGACTGCAGCAGTATGCCAACATCGCCGAGATGAAGTCGAGTGGTATCGAGGTGAGCATCTCGACGGTGAACATCCGCAAGAAAGACTTCTCGTGGACCACCAGTTTCATCTACTCGCACACCTCGAACGAGGTGACGCGACTGCGTTCAGCCGAGCGACTCATCGACCTCGTGGCCGGTTCGGGCTTCACCTTGGAAGGCTATCCCGTACGCAGCATCTTCTCCATCCCCTTTGCCGGTCTGAACAGAGAGGGTCTGCCCACATTCCTGGTGAACGGCTATCGCACCGTCACGGGCATCTACTTCCAAGAGACCGATCCTGAAGAACTGAAATTCTTGAAATATTCGGGCAGTGCCGACCCGACGGACATGGGTTCGCTGGGCAATGTCTTCAAGTGGAAAGGCCTGACGCTGAACGTCTTCCTGACCTACTCGTTTGGCAACGTCATCCGCCTGGATGCCGCCTTTGCCAATCGCTACAACGACCTCAGGGCCATGCCGAAAGAGTTCCGCAACCGTTGGATGGTGCCTGGCGACGAACAGCACACCGACGTTCCGGTCATCGCCAGTTCGCGACAGAATCGCAACGACACCAATCTGCAGTATGCCTACAGTGCCTACAACTATTCGACCGTACGCATCGCCAAGGGCGACTTCATCCGCATGAAGGAGGTATCGCTCGGCTACGACTTCCCCAAGACGTGGATTGCGAAGTTCGGTTTCCAGTCGTTAGGCATCAAGCTGCAGGCTACCAACCTCTTCCTGCTCTATGCCGACAAGAAGCTGAACGGACAGGATCCGGAGTTCACCAATGCCGGCGGTGTGGCTGTTCCGATGCCGAAGCAGCTCACCTGCACACTGCGTTTCGGACTGTAAGAATGTGAAAAGTTGAAAGATTGAAAAGGAAAAAAAGCGAAAAGATGAAGTATAGATATTTCTCACTACCCAAGGTCCTCGTCTGTTGCTGTATTACAGCAACACTATCAGCCCTCTCCTCCTGCGACAGCTATCTCGACGAGCTGCCCGACAACCGCACGGAGCTGACGTCGGAGAAGAAGATACAGGGTCTGCTCACGTCGGCTTATCTGAGCAACGACCCGCTCTACGTGGCCGAACTGATGTCGGACAACATGGACAGCTACGGCGAGACGAATCCTAACACGAGCCGCTTTGCCGACCAGGTGTACAACTGGCTCGACGTCACCGAGAGCGACAACCAGAGTCCGGAACGCTTCTGGGAAGACTGCTATGTACGTATCGCCACAGCCAACAAGGCCCTCGAAGCCATCGAGGAGATGGGGGGCGCCACCACGGAGACACTCCGTGCCTGTCGCGGTGAGGCACTGCTCTGCCGAGCCTATGCCCACTTCATGCTGGCCAACCTGTTCTGCCAGGCCTACAACCAGCAGACAAGTCAGACCGACCTTGGCATCGCCTATATGCTGAAATCGTCGGAAACACTCGATGACAACCCACCACGCGGAACGGTGAAAGAGGTGTACGAGCTGATAGACAAGGACATCCAGGAGGCACTGCCACTGGTGACGTCCAACTATGCCGTGCCGAAATACCACTTCAACCAGAAGGCAGCCTATGCCTTCGCAGCACGCTTCTACCTCTACTACGAGCAGTGGGAGAAAGCCATCGACTATGCCAACCGCTGCTTAGGAAGCGCTCCGGCTGCCATGCTGCGCGACTGGGCTTACATGGCCACTATGACGCAAGAGTATGATGCCATCACGCAACACTATATCGACGCATCGCTCAACGCCAACCTGATGTTGCTCACGAGCTATTCGTACATGGGCATCGTCTTCGGTCCTTATCGCTATCTCTCGCGCTATTCACACGGAAAATACCTGGCAGAGCACGAAGATGGTGAGGCTGAAAACATCTGGGGCTCGGCACGGCTCTATCAGGAGATGAGCACCTATGCCGCCACCAACCTCGACAAGACCATCTTCTGGAAGCTGCCCTATATGTTCGAGTACTACGATGCCGTGGCCGGAACGGGCTACTACCGCACCGTCTATCCCGCCTTCACCAGTGACGAGACGCTGCTCAACCGCGCTGAAGCCTATGTCATGACGGGACAGTACGAACGGGCTGCAGCCGACCTGACGATGTGGATGCAGAACTTCGTGCAGACCGACTTGGTTCTCTCACCCGAGATGATACAGGAGTTCTACAACTCCATCGACTATAGCTATAGCGACGAACTGGGCATTGCGTCGACGCTGAAGAAACACCTCAACCCGAAGTTCGACATCGGTGAGGAGGGCGGTATGCGCGAGGCGATGCTGCAGTGTGTGTTGGGCTTCCGCCGCATCGAGACATTGCAGACCGGACAGCGCTGGTACGACGTGAAGCGCTACGGCATAGAGATTGTCCGTCGCGTCATCAATGCCTTGGGTGTTCCTGAGCGACGTACCGACGTGCTGCGTGTTGACGACCCGCGCCGCGCTGTGCAGATTCCGCTGAAACCCCGCGCTGCCGGAGTGGTTCCGAATCCGAGGTAATTAAACATTGAGCATTGAACATTGAACATTGAGTATGATTATGAACATATATTCATTGAAAAAGATAAGATGCAAGAGCTGGATAGCAGGGCTCATCCTGACAGGATGGGCGGGGCTGCTCGCTTCTTGCTCGGAAGAAGAGCTGAGTAAGGAGAGTGTCATCACCATCGACCAGGTGGACTACACTCCGTTCGACTACTGGCTCGAGCGCAACTATGTAGCGCCGTACAACATCGAGTTTAAGTACCGCTACGAAGACAACGAGTCGGACATGGACTATTATGTCATTCCCGCTCGCTACGAGGCTGCCATCAAACTGGCCCATATCGTCAAGTATATGTGTCTGGAGAGCTACGACGAGGTGGGCGGCATCGAGTTTACCAGAGCCTACTTCCCCAAGCTCATCTTTGCCATGGGCGAATGGGAATACGAGAACAACGGCACCTTCATCCTCGGTACGGCAGAAGGAGGACGTAAGATCTTCCTTGCCGGAACGAACTATGTGGAGCAGTATGCCAAGGATGCCGACGAGCTGAACCGCTACTACCTGAAGACCATCCACCACGAGTTCACGCACATCATGAACCAGACGGTCAACTATTCGGCCGACTTCCAGCTCATCACCGGCTCTGGCTATGTGGCCGACAAATGGAGCGAACCGCCCTACAACGACAACTACTTGCCGCGCGGCTATATCACCGCCTACGCTCAGCACTCTCACGAGGAGGATTTCGCCGAGATGCTCTCAACCTACGTTTGCAACAGCGAACAGCGTTGGCAACGATGGCTCGAAATGGCTGGCACGGAAGGTGCACGCCTCATCATGGCGAAGTTCGACATCGTCAATGCGTATATGATAGACAACTTCGGCATCGACCTCGTCACGCTGCGCACCGTGGTGCAGCGTCGCCAGCAGGACATCACGATGGGGCGTATCGACCTGGACGACCTCACCAAATAGACAACGAATAATCATCAGAGATATGAAACGCTATATATATAATAAGGTAAGAACCGGCCTCGGGCTGATGTTGGGCATTCTGATGCTCTCCTCCTGTCTGAAAGACCAGGACGACTATTTCTCGGAGTCGCCCTCTGAACGACTGGTCAACACCATGCAACACGTCAAGCAACTGCTTCGCAGCGCCGAGTATGGGTGGGAGTTTGAGTATTATCCCCATAGCAGTCTGGCTTATGGAGGCATCGTCTACACCGTGAAGTTCGACTCGCTGACGGCCACCGTGGCCTGTTCGCTCGTGCCCGACTCCACCTATACCTCTTATTATAAGATGACCAACGACAACGGACCGGTGCTCACCTTCGACACCTACAATCCGTTGCTCCACTATTTCTCCACACCCAGTGCCACGGAGTATGAAGCGAAAGGGGGCGAGTTTGAGTTCGTCGTAGACAGCATCGCCGACGACCAGATTGTGCTTTACGGCAAGAAGACGCGCAACACGATGTACCTGCGACGGCTGAAGGCTCCCGCCGACGAGTATTCGGAGAAGACCATCAACATCTTCGACCACTTCGTGGAGCGCTTCACAGGCAACATTGGTGGTGTCGATACCGAAGGGAAGTTCAACCTGAGCAACAAGAGCCTGACAGTGGCAACGCCGACGGACACCATCACCAACTGCTTCACCTACACCGACTATGGCATCCGCTTCTACCGCCCGATGCGAATCGGCAATGCTACGGTGCAGACGTTCGCTTTCGACACCGAGACGCAACAGCTGACCTGCTTGGACAAAGGCTACGAGAGCATCACGCTGCAGGGCGTTCCCTTCGACGAACAGACAATGGCCCTTAAGGACTACGAGGGCAACTATGCGCTGCGCTATGGCACCAACAGCTCTGTCAGGGTGCGACTGGAGCTCAACCGCATCGACGGCTCGCTCATCCTGAGCGGACTCAGTCCGATGTACAACCTGCAGCTCACCTACGACTACGATACGGGCGACCTCAAACTGAGTCCGCAGGTGGTCGGCGAATACAACGGACGCACGGTCTACTTCGTCAGCTATGCCACCGATGGAGGCCACGTATGGCTGGCCGACGACGCATCGTTCACCATCAGGTGGAACAAGAACAAATACTACCCGGCCTTCAACTTCCAGGCCACCAATCCGCATCTCTACAACTGCGACTCGGCCTTGCTCGTGATGGTCTACACCAACGAAGAGGGACAGCTCACGGCAGCTGTCATGGACGACGGGGCATGGCTCGTCAACAACTCACCGCTCATCCAGAACATCCGCTCGCTGACAAAAGTGAGAAACTGAGGAAAAGGTAAGAAACAAAAAAAGGAACAAAAGGTAAAAACAATGATAAGGAAATTATTCTATAGGCTCTCCCTCTGTCTCGTGTGTTGCGGCTTTGCTACAGCAACATCCTCCTGTGGCGGCGACGACAACAACCCCGACCTGACAGAGACCATCACCATCCTGAGCAGCGATCTCATCTTCGAACCGCTTGGAAGGACGGGAAGCGTGGAGGTGCAGGCTTTCGGAACGATAACGGCCGAACTGGAGAGCGACTGGTGTACGGCAACGGTCAACGGCAATGTCATCAACGTCACCGTCGAGGACAACAACACCTTCGAGGGACGTACGGCTCTGCTCATCATCCATGCCGACGGCGCTCAGCGCAAACTGCCCGTACAGCAGCGGGGCATGGCACTGGGTTCGCTGCCCGTCAGCAGTCATCATTCGCCCAAAGCGGGTGAGCGGTTCTCGCTCTACATCCGCCACGACCTGCCCATTCACCTGAACATCGACGACGATTGGATTCATGCCGAGGTGGTGGGCGACAGTATGATTATCAATGTCGACCGCGCTCCGAACAACGCTATTCGCCGCGGACTCATCGAGTTTGAGTGCGGAGGATTTGAGAGCCAGCTCGACATCACGCAGTACGACATGCAGTACGTGCTGGGCAACTACTACTTCGCCGGAACAGGTCAGGGTGGTGTCGCACAGGCTTTCCGCTTCCGACTGAAAAAGGTAGGCAACGACTACTTCATGAACTTCCTCAACTCGGACAACTGGGAAAACAACGACCTGCCTGTGGAGTTCAACGAAGGTCTCTGCGAACTGACCTTCCATTCGGCCACGGTACTCTATGAAGAAGGAGCCAACCGCGACATATTCTACTTCTTCCAGAGCGACGGGGCGGTGGTCACCTCACCGACAGCCACGATGAAGGCTCGCATCTATTACAACCCCTTCGTAGGCACTCACTATGCTGCGCTCGAGGACGGTGGCACATGGATAGGCAGTCCGCTCATCGGATTCGTCATCTACATGACGCGCAGCATCGTCACCACACCTGTCGTCCAGCTTGTCGACCCCTACATCATGTGGATAGGAGACGATGATAATTGAGAATTGATAATTGAGAATTGATAATTAAATTACCGGAATATCGAAACACCCAAACAAGAAATAAAGATGAAGAAAAAAACATATCTGCTGCTCACCCTGTTGCTGACGACCGTCTTGTCGGTCCACGCACAGTATCAGCGTTGGTGGGGCGTCTACGACGAACCGATGCCGCTGACAGCTGTCGGCACTGGTGTTGCGGAAACCTACCACTGCGGTGCCTACTATTCTGGTGCTCGCGCCATCCTGAGCGGGGCCACCGTTCATGGCATTCGTTTCTGGCTCAACGACAAGACCAACATCACCGATTTGCAGGTATGGATGTCGTCCAGCAAACCCGTTTCCGGCGATAAGGCCGACCTCTTAGTGATGGACGTGCCGCAAGAGAATGTAAAAGACCGCACTCACGACCAGGCGATGACCGATGTGACTCTACCGCAACCCTACACCTTCGTTGGGACGACAGGTGTCTTTATCGGTTTCTCCTTCCGAATGAACAAAGCGCAGACCGATGCCGACAAGAATCCCGTGCTCTACACCAATTCGGCCCACGGCACCAATACGTTCATCATCCGCACATCGAAGTCGGTACTGTCCTGGAACGACCTTGGCTCAATGTCGAAATACGGTTCTTTGGGAATGCAGCTGCTCATCAGCAATCCTACACTGCCCAACCACGCGGTAGCCATTGGCGATGCCTACGACGCAACCGACCTCTGCGGGGCTGTCTGCAACACGCAGGCCACCATTGCTTCGATGGGGTTTGCTGCAGTAAACAGCATCGACTATGTCATCACCGTCGGCAACGAGCAGCAGGGCGAGATGCATTACGAACTGCCGAAAACCCTCTCAGCAGCCAATGCCACGGCTATATTGCCCTTGTCGCTGACGATGCCGACAAAGAATGGCGTCTACGAGTATAGCGTTCGTGTGACGAAGGTGAACGGTGAGCCGAACGAGGCGGAAGAGATGACCGAGGCGAAATCGCGCCTCATCGCCATTGACCGCAAGGCTCATCGCCGCTCGGTGGTGGAAGAGTTCACAGGCACATGGTGTACCAACTGTCCGCGCGGTATTGCCGGAATGCAGCACATGGAAACCGACTTCGGCGACGACTTCATTGGCATCGCCGTACATACCAACCCCGACCCGATGGTCATCAAGGCATACGAACAGCTTGTCAACGGCTTGCAGGACGGTGTGCCTACTTGCTATATGGACCGCTACCTGCAGTGCGACCCCTATCTGGGCGACATCCTTACCGACTACCACTATCACGCCAGCACGACCTTCCAGCAGATGCTCGACCGCAACACCGAGGCCGACCTGCAGCTGACGGCACGCTGGAAAGATACGGAGCAGACGGAGATAGCCTACACCGCGACAACCACCTTCAACATCGACCTTGACAAGAGCAACTACGCACTGGCTTTCGTCCTGACGGCAGACGGTCTGCGCGGTGAGGGCAAGGAGTGGTGGCAGGTCAATGGCGACTCGGGCGACAGCCCGTTCCCCGATGCCGATATGGACTCCTTCCGCAATGCGCCAGACCCCATCACCGACATCGAATACAACCACGTGGCCATCGGTGGCACCAATGTCTCGACAGGCATCAGTGGCAGCATCGCATCGCCCATTGTCAGCGGACAGCCACAGACCTACGAGGGTACGTTCAGCATCGCCGGAAACACCTTGGTGCAGGATAAGTCGAAGCTCAATGCCATCGTCCTTCTCCTCAACACCACCACAGGCGAGATTGTCAATGCTGCGAAGGTCAACATGGGCGATGTCCGTACAGGCATTGAGAGTATTCAACATTCAACACCCAACACCCAACACCCATCAGCCATCTACGACCTCCAAGGCCGACTGGTATATCGTGGGTACGAAGGTACTTCTCGTGGGTACGAAGGTGCGGGGGTACGTGGGTACGAGAATAGTCTCGTGGAAGGCAAAGAAGGTGATCTCGCACCATCGCACCCCCGCACCCCCGCACCCTCGAGATTCGTACCCCCGATGAAGAAGGGTATCTACATCGTCAACGGAAAGAAAGTAATCATTAAATAAAGAAAAAGTAATGAACAGAATGAAAAGTAAAGCAAAAGGTATCTTCATGGCACTGGTCATGCTGGCCACATCGCTCACTGCTTCGGCGCAGGAGGGCGAGATTCAGGGTTACGTCAACATCTTTGTGCGCGCCCAGGTGGCAGTAGAGGGCGTAGGCCAGATTTGGCTCTCGGCTGATGGAAAAGGGCTGCAGACCTGGAAGACCACTTTCGACCTGAAGCGCACCATGCCAGTAGCCTATGCCAGTGTATTCTTCCTTGCCAACGCTCGCGACAACAGCGGAACCTACACCTTCGCCGGTTGGTATCTCGACGATGGCGATGGCGTCTTCGATGCTGACAAAGACGAGCTGATCAGTACCGACGAGAAAGAGGCTATTATTGCTTTTGGCGCTGAGGAGCTGACAGGTTCCGACACGCTCTACGAGACAGAGGCCGAGGCAAAGGCTGCCACACAACCCTCCGAACCGCAGGCGCTCATCTTCGCGCTCTATTCGAAAGGGGCACAGGCAGCACCTGCCTATCGAATGGAGTATTTCGGAGAGACAAGCATCGACAAGAAAGTCAACAATCCCGGTGATGTCGTCACCATCACGGCAACGCCTATCGAGGGCTACCAGTTTGAATACTGGAAGACCATCAAGGGCACAACCATCGGAAAGGAAGAGAAAGGCATCGTCAGCTACGACAATCCTTACACCTTCACCGTACAGGGTGGTGAGAAGTACTACGCTTATTTCTCTGCCATCGATGCTCCCGTCATCCAGTTCCCAGCCAATGGCGGATGGAAGGTAGTCGACTTCACAAAAGACTGGGTGCTCCACGAGCAGTCGGATGCTCGTTGCTACGTGTTCACCATCGACGACCTGAAGAATGAGGGCGGCAATATTTATTTCGACTTCGACCCCGAAGCTTCCTTCGACGATCCGAATGCGCTCTACCTCTACGATGCTGTGCAGCGCCGCATGACCGCACGCGACCAGAGTGTCGCCACCCTGATGTATGGCAAGGGAACGGTGCGGATGGCTTTTGTCGAGCAATACGGCCACTCGCGTGCTAACCCCATCATCATGTATAATCACAATCCCAAGACTCCTCTTGTGGTGAAAGATCCCGATGGAGCCGACTGTCTGCACTTCTATCGCTTTGTGGAGAACATGGAGGGATTCTTCGAGTTTGCCACGACCGACTGGATGGTCGATCCCGATGCACCTACGCAGGTCACCATTCCGCCATACACCGCCTATATGCAGCTGTCAGCCTTCGAGCTGACCGACCCGTCGCTCGGACTGGATATCGGCGCCGACATTCCTTCTATCATCGCCCTCTCCGACAAGGCTTTCGGGCCGTTCATCGAGCATGCCACCGACATCAGCAAGGTGAAGGTCAGCGAGCGCAACCTGGGCGGCATGAAGGTGTACACCCTTAGCGGCGTGAAGGTGAGAGCAACCGACCAACCCGGCATCTACATCGTCGATGGAAAGAAAGTAGCCATTAAGAATTAGAAAATTAAAACCTTTAGAAACATCGTAATTCAAACATCAAAAATGTATCATATCCAAATCCAAATTGTTTAACTAATCTTTTAAAGCGTATGAAAAGAAAATTATTTCTATTGTCCTTGATGCTCATGAGCGTCTTGGGCATCAGCGCTCAGAAGTCGTGGATATTCTCCGACGCAGCCTTCTTAGGTGAGGCTTCGACCGTTGAGTTTACGGAGGAAACCACGATCAACGGGCTGACCATCGTCCCGGCTGCCGAAGGAACGGAAGCTGGCAAGGGAGTCGTCATCGACGCCAACAACAAGACGGTGGATGGTGTCAAGTACACGCATCGCCTGAAAACGGGCGGTACGGCTACTGCCACAAACCGTCTTCTGCGTTTTGCTGTTGACGGACCCACCAAGATTACTGTGGTTCTGATGTCTGGATCAGGCAGCAACGACCGCACGCTGAACATCTGTAAGGATGCCTACGACAAGGACAACCCCATCGGCACAATGCCTGCTCTGGGCGCTACCTGTGAGAAGGTGTCGTACAACTACACCGGCGAGGCTGCCACGATTGTTCTCGGAAGCCACAGCAGCGGTATCAACATCTATGCTATCTACACCGAACCGCTCACCATCTACTCTATCGTGGGTGACTTCTGCGGCGGATGGGACAACGACATCGACATGGTTGAGAGCGAAGACGATCCGAACGTCTACACACTCACCATCGAGAACTTCAACGTCGACAAGGACTTCTACGAGTACAAGCTCCGCACCAACCACGCATGGGGTGGCTACGAGCTGCCAGGTGACGGTACCAACCAGAATTGGAAATTCGACAATGCCGATTATCCGCATGGCCTGTACAACCTCACCTTCACGGCTAACATTGCTGAGAATACACTGGTGGTCAATCCAGTGTTGGCTCCTCCTCCAACAAGCGTTGACATCAACGTCACTGACGAGTTGACCGACGGCACGAAGAACTACATGACCTTCAGCAGTCCTTATGCGCTCGACTTCACCGGTCTGGAGGGCATCAAGGCCTACACAGCCAAGAAGAACATTCTGTACGACTCTTACAGCAACGTCGATGCCTGCGAGGTCATTATGACTCCCATCGAGCAGGTTCCGGCCAACACTGGTATCCTCATCAAGGCCGACGAGGCCACGACCTACACCGTACCCGTAATCAATGAGACGCTGCCCGCTGTGGCTGACAATGACCTGCTCGTAGCAGCAGAGAAGACAGACCTCTTCCCGCTCATCGACGGCTACAACAAGGGCATTGGTACGCTCACTCATATCGAGAAAGACACCTATGATGGATGGACGGGCAAGACCATTCACATCGACGAGATTGCTTTCGCACCGCTGCCCGTGCCGGCAGAGGAGGGAGTTAACTTCCTGGAGAAAGGTGACGCCTATTTGTCTTTCAACTATGATGAACTCGATCAAATAGGTTACTATAAAGACTTTGCCAAGCTCGTCTTCACCGATGCCGAGACACCTGTTGTAGAGAGCATCGCAGCCTTGTTGGCATTGGAGAATGGAACAGAGGCCACGCTGAAGTTCGCCGAAAACACGGTAGTCACCTTCGTTGGAAGCGAGGGCAGCATCATTCAGGATGCTACGGGTGGACTCGTCCTGAGCACCATCACGCTGCCAGCCCAAGCTGGCGATGTGGTGACGGGTGAGATTACAGGTACCTTCGACAAAGAAACGCTCTACCCGGCCCTCCAGAAGTCTACCCTCACCGACCTCGCCACAGTCGTGGTTGATGGCACAGCAGAGGTCGAGGCTCCCGTCGTCACACTCGAAGAAGCTTTCGCCGACGAGAACATCATGCGTCTGGTATCGCTGAAGAATGTCACCGCTTCTGTCACAACGGAAGGTTATACCACCATAACCAAGTTTATCGACGAAAACGGAACAGAGCTCGAAATCAACGACCTCTTGGAGGCATGCACCTATGATCTTCTTAACCTGGAGGATGGTGCCACCCTGAAGGAGGTGAAAGGCTATGCTTACATCATTCCCGAATCGAGCTTCTATTCATCCTTCTATGATCCTTATCAGTTCCAGCCCATCAAGCTGGTTGTAGCTCAAGAAGAGGAGAAGCAGGTGGCCGTCATCACCTTCGGTAATGCCGAACCTGGTCGCGACTACATCTCCGATCCGTTCATGGTCAATGGTGTGACAAATCTCGAAACCGATCTCGTTGACGGCACACACATGCTGTTCAACTTCGATTCGGAAATGAATCCCAACGGTAAGTTCTGGGCTGCCGGTATCGACGGAGAGTGGAACAACAGCGCTGCCGTTGCAGAGATGAACACCGCACTCAACACGGGCTTCGAGAACAGCGACTTCGCTGCTGGCAGTCCGCTGCAGGCTTCTAATCCTGGTCCTGGCGACTCGCACGCCAACCTCATCCTCACCTTCAACAATCCTGCTAAGAAGACCCTCGAGCTCTACGTCACAATGACAGGCCGCAATGGTCCGCTGGATGCTGTGAAGGTGACCGGTCTCGACAGCTACAACATCTCTTACGCTGTAGGCGATGGCGACGGATTCGTTTCTGAGCCGACATTCTCGCAGAAGATACTGGGTGTGACGCTCATCAAGATCAAGGGTTATCTCATCGATGGTCAGCCTGTGACTGTCACCTCTCTCTCGATGGCTGGCGAGAACTCTGCCAAGTGTGGATTCCAGATGGCTGGCTACACCTTCACCGACGAGGAACTGCCGTTCGTCATCAACAGCATGGCCGTTGTGGGCACCTTCCCGGGCATGACATGGGAACCCACCGAGGGCATCGCTATGACGCAGGATGCTGAGAACGCTGCTCTCTGGACCCTCACGATGGAGGATGTCGCTGTTGAGGCTATGCAGTACGAATACAAGGCTACGGCCAATGGCCGTTGGGGTGCTTACGAACTCCCGATGGAAGGCAACCAGAACTTTGTCTTCGGCACGGAGGAATATCCCGCTGGCAACTACAACCTGACCTTCACGGCTGACACCGAGAACAACACGCTGACACTCGACGTCGCAACACCTGTCAGTGCCATCGAGAACATCGCTGCCCTGAAGGCATTCGAAGGCGAGGACGGCAGCTATATCCTGAAGCTCAACAATGCCCTCGTCACTTATTCGAACACCTTCGAAGTTGAGGATTACTTCGGCAATGTTGAGACTAAGGACTATGCCATCATCGAGGACGAGACGGCTGCTTACGCATTCCCCAATCTCGGATTAGGAGCTAAGTTCGCAGCAGGAACCATCCTCAATGGCGAACTGGCCGTCAACGTTTCGAGCTTCTTCGGAATGGGCGTCGACATCACTGCCAACGAACAGACTCCGGCTTCTGTCGAGGCCCTGCAGACCTCTGAGGGCACGGTCGAGCCGCTGCTCGTCACCGAGGAGAATCTCGATGCATACGCTGAGAACTTCGACTGGCATCAGGCTAAGTTCGAGGGTGTCACCATCCGCGCGGAAGAAGGCTCGTCGGAAGGTGTCTACGAATACCATGTCACCATCCCCGTACTGGGCAACGAATATGGTGTGCTCGACCTCTGCGGTGCTATCACCGAGTGGCCCGAAACCACTGAGCCCCTCACGATGATAGGTTATATCTTCGACTACTTCGGAACGCAGTATCTGCAGCCCATCGAGTTCATCCCGGCTGAGGAGAAGCAGGTGGCTGTCATCACCTTCGGTAATGCCGAACCTGGTCGCGACTACATCTCCGATCCGTTCATGGTCAATGGTGTGACAAATCTCGAAACCGATCTCGTTGACGGCACACACATGCTGTTCAACTTCGATTCGGAAATGAATCCCAACGGTAAGTTCTGGGCTGCCGGTATCGACGGAGAGTGGAACAACAGCGCTGCCGTTGCAGAGATGAACACCGCACTCAACACGGGCTTCGAGAACAGCGACTTCGCTGCTGGCAGTCCGCTGCAGGCTTCTAATCCTGGTCCTGGCGACTCGCACGCCAACCTCATCCTCACCTTCAACAATCCTGCTAAGAAGACCCTCGAGCTCTACGTCACAATGACAGGCCGCAATGGTCCGCTGGATGCTGTGAAGGTGACCGGTCTCGACAGCTACAACATCTCTTACGCTGTAGGCGATGGCGACGGATTCGTTTCTGAGCCGACATTCTCGCAGAAGATACTGGGTGTGACGCTCATCAAGATCAAGGGTTATCTCATCGATGGTCAGCCTGTGACTGTCACCTCTCTCTCGATGGCTGGCGAGAACTCTGCCAAGTGTGGATTCCAGATGGCTGGCTACACCTTCACCGACGAGGAACTGCCGTTCGTCATCAACAGCATGGCCGTTGTGGGCACCTTCCCGGGCATGACATGGGAACCCACCGAGGGCATCGCTATGACGCAGGATGCTGAGAACGCTGCTCTCTGGACCGTCACGATGGAAGGCGTCGCCGTAGAGGCTACGCAGTACGAATACAAGGCTACGGCCAATGGCCGTTGGGGTGCCTACGAACTCCCGATGGAAGGCAACCAGAACTTCGTCTTCGGCACGGAGGAATATCCCGCTGGCAACTACGACCTGACCTTCACGGCTGACACCGAGAACAACTTGCTGACGATCGACGTCAAGCCGTCTGTCGTCACTGGTATCAACGCCGTCAGCATCGACTGGAACGACGGTAATACCTACAACCTCAATGGTCAGCGCCTGACAAAGCCCGTCAAGGGTATCGTCATCCGCAACGGTAAAAAGGTTGTGGTTAAGTGAGCATAAAGCGAAGCTCGCTTCAGCTTTATCGAACGTGAACAACGTATGTAAGGTTGTGGTTAAGTGAGCATAAAGCGAAGCTCGCTTCAGCTTTATCGAACGTGAACAACGTATGTAAGGTTGTGATTAAGTAATTATTTTTTCTTTTCATAACACTCCAAGAGGGCGTGTTCCTTTCAATAGGAACGCGTCCTCTTCGTTATCCCCCAACTGCCAGCAACCATCTCCAACCACCACAGAGACCATCGCTGATCCCCTCAGAGACCATCACTGACCACCTCAGCAACCATCTCCGACCACCTCAGCAACCATCACTGACCACCTCAGAGACCATCACTGACCACCTCTGCGACCATCAGTAACTTTCATACGGGCCATACCAACGAGCAACACAACCTCCCCTCCAAGAGTTTTCATCGAAATATAGGCCAACACCTCACCAAATCTCACCGAATCCCTCTGTTTATCGGCCTTCCCGATGGTGAGGTGTTTCTTCAACCCCCCACCAGAGACCCCACCAGAGCCCCCACCAACCATCAGTAATTTACTGTTTTGCAAATGCACACACTATTCCAAAACTTTTCGTAACTTTGGATAAGTTTTTGGACAAGCCAAGCAAAACATATTTCGAATTCTCCGTCTCGGCAAAAAAATAATCCCATTTATTTTGTTTTGCGCTCGACTTTTCGTAACTTTGCACCCACAAACGATATAAAATGACGATTATGGCAAACATGTCAACACTTCCTGCCGAAGGGCAGATATTAGTCAACATTGAAGATATGTCAATGCTGAAGGACATTAAGAAAGCCATCAGCATGGTTAAGGGTGTAGGAAAAATCACGCTTCCCCGCCGTAAGCGTTATTCTTCATACGAGCGCTCTTTACGCGACCTTGATGAAGGACGGGTCTTTGAATATGATAGTCTGGACGACTTGATTAAGGAGATAGAAGGATGAGTACGAAGTACAAACTCCGCATTACTGGCGAGTGTAAGC
>CAMORS010000049.1 GCA_946624005.1 uncultured Prevotella sp.
TCGGCAAGCGCGACGGCAAGGTATATCTCATCGACGAGATTCACACGCCCGACTCTTCACGCTATTTCTATGCCGACGGCTACGAGGAGCGCTTCGCCAAAGGCGAGCCCCAGCGTCAGCTCTCAAAGGAGTTTGTGCGTCAATGGCTCATCGACCACAACTTTATGAACGAACCCGGACAGGTGATGCCGGAGATAACCGACGAATACGCTCAAAGCGTCAGCGAACGCTACATAGAGCTCTTCGAGCATATCACGGGAGAACGCTTCGAGAAAGCCGACGGCGAGAACCTTGCCGAACGTATCGAGCATAACGTCAGCGAATATCTCAAAAGCCACCTCTCCAAATAATACTGGATGTACAAGCAAGAAGAGATAACGCCCTACGGAGGACGACAGGAAAAGAGCCGGCAGGTGGAGCAGATGTTCGACAACATCGCGCCCACCTACGACCAGCTCAACCATCGCCTGTCGTTCGACATCGACCGCTACTGGCGACGAAAGGCCATCAGCCAGCTCGTCGACCAACAGCCACAGACAATGCTCGACGTGGCGACTGGAACGGGCGATTTTGCCATCCTCGCCGCCAAGATGCTGCGTCCGAAGAGTCTTGTAGGTGTGGACATCTCTGAAGGGATGATGAGCATCGGCGAGCAGAAAGTGCAGCATGAAGGTCTTGCCGACACCATCACCTTCCGCAAGGAGGACTGTCTCAGGATGTCGTTCGCCGACAACACCTTCGATGCCGTCACAGCTGCCTTTGGCATACGCAACTTTCAAGACCTGGAAACAGGACTCAGCGAAATGTGCCGCGTGTTGCGTCCCGGCGGACGGCTCTGCATCGTAGAGCTGACACGCCCCGTCGGCTTCCCCATGCGACAGCTCTTCTGGCTCTACTCCCATACGTTGTTGCCCCTCTACGGACGGCTCGTTTCGAAAGACAAGAGTGCCTACCACTATCTCATCAGCACCATAGAAGCCTTTCCGCAAGGCGAACGAATGCAACAGATTCTCAGACGATGCGGTTTCCGCGAGGCCAACTTCAAGCGTCTCACCTTCGGCATCTGCACTCTCTATATCGCCACAAAGTAAGAACAAACAATAGATTATGGACAAATACGGACTCATCGGCTATCCTCTCGGCCACTCGTTTTCCATCAGCTACTTCAACGAGAAGTTCCAGAACGAGGGCATCAACGCCCGATACATCAACTTCGAGATACCTAATATCGAGCAGTTGCCGGAGATTGTGGCACAGAATCCTGACCTTCAGGGACTCAACGTCACCATCCCCTACAAACAGAAAGTGATGCAATACCTCGACACGGTAAGCCCGGAAGCACGTGCCATCGGAGCCGTCAACGTCATCAAGGTGGTACACAAGGGAAAGAACACGCTGCTGAAAGGCTACAACAGCGACGTCATAGGCTTCACACGAAGCATCGAACCGCTACTGACCAACCACCACCAGAAGGCGCTCATCCTCGGAACAGGCGGAGCCGCCAAAGCCATCAGCTACGGTCTTCGTTCGCTCGGGCTTCAGACTCTTTTGGTCAGCCGTTACGAACGTCCCGGAACCATACGCTACGAACAGATTACGCCTGATGTCGTCCATGAATACAACGTCATCGTCAACTGCACGCCCGTCGGCATGTACCCACGGACGGTGGAATGTCCGAATCTGCCCTACGAGGCTCTCGACAGCCGCAACCTGCTCTACGACCTGCTCTACAACCCCGACGAGACACTCTTTATGTACAAGGGGCGCAAACAGGGAGCAACCGTCAAGAACGGACTGGAAATGCTCCTTTTGCAAGCTTTCGCCAGTTGGGAAATATGGAATGAGAATTAGGAGAGAGAGTCTGAAGTCAGGTATTAGAAATAAATAGATTGCATCCATCAAAAAAAGGAAATATGAAAGGAACAACAGGATTCTTCGTCTATGCGCTACTCATCCTGGTAGCTGCCATCTTCTCTGGCGACATTCTTACGGTTGTTTTCGGTGAGGGACGTTCGTTCTGGACGGTTTTCCTCTCTCTGGCAGGCATCTCTGCAGCAGCTGTAGCAGGATGGTTTGCCTACAATCGCAACAGGCTGCAGCTGGAAGACAAGGAATACGTCACAGCGCTCGTCGTCAAGAAAGAGGTCATGGGCGACGCATCCACAACCGACCGCCCAGCGGGTGGCTACAACCAGCAACTCACCGCCAAGGAGAAGGAGAAGAAACCTTCATTCCTTTTCCAAAAGAAATGGTTGGGGGTGGCTTTCTGGCTTGGTATCCTGTGCATCTACGGCTCCTGTTCGTATGGCTTAGGACAGATAGAAACAGAAAACGAAGTACAAGCCACCGTCTGGAATGCCGACAACATCCCGCTACCCCATCTTACCGACGGCATGCAGTATGTCTCCAATCCCGACACGCTCCTCTCGCAGGCTGCCGTAGACAGTATCAACGTCATCTGCCAACAGCTTGATCGACGTCTCGGTGTAGAGTCGGCTGTCATCATCGTACGTCATGTAGAGAACGAGGATGCCTTCCGCGTGGCATTGGATATCGGTAACAAATACGGAGTGGGAAAGAAAGAGACCGATCGCGGACTGGTCGTTGTCGTTGCTTACGATGACCGTCGCTACTTCATTGCCCCGGGACGAGGACTGGAAGCCGACTTGACGGATGCCGAATGCAACCATCTCGCCGTCGACTATCTGAAACCTTACATGCGTGCCAACGACCCGGACAACGCCATGAAGAAGCTGATGGGCGCCACACTTATGCTGCTCGAAGGAAAGGAAATGCCAGATGTCGACGAAGATCCTGAAAGCCTTCCCGCACCCGACGACCCTGAAGGCGATTTGCTTCTCTGGGTAATGGCGTTGCTCTTCGGATGGATAGGCTTATTCTACATCCTCAACGGCGAATACCAATGGGCCAATACTGCCAGCGGTACAGGCTATACAGGCTATGGCCGCGACCGTTCCCGGACAGGTTCTTCATGGGGATCAGGATGGGGAGGTTTTAGCGGAGGCTTCGGCGGAGGCGGAGGCTCCTTCGGCGGTGGCTATGGAGGCGGCTCCTTCGGGGGCGGCGGTGCCGGAGGCGGCTGGTAGTCGTTGAAAAGCAGAAAACAAGAAACTAAAGTAAGAATCAGAATACAAGTGCTATGACGATGTCATGCACCATTCATATCATCAATCGTCTATGAAACCAAAGAAAATTGTACTGATAAGCTTTCTCGCCGCGTGTGTGCTGACAGGCTGCCGAGAGAAGCAACCCACAAACGTGATTATCGCCCCGAAACCTGTTGCCGAAAAGCCGCAGGGACCGCAGCGAATGGAAGAAACAAACCAGAAGGCCACTGTTGCCTGGTTAGGAAAAAACTATACTATTGAAGTGAAACGAGCACCGGCCGACAGTCTTCCAAAGGTGAAAGACGAATCAGGCAAGGCCTACTACGACAATCTTATCCGAGTGAAAGTGACACGCGAGGATGGCTCGGAGTTTTTCAATCGCGTGTTCTCGAAGCGCAGCTTCAACGACTATCTTGACGACAACTCACGCCAGAACGGGGCACTTCTGGGCATCGTCTTCGTCGAGGCGCAAGGCGACAACCTGGTGTTCGGAGCAAGCGTAGGCTCGCCCGATGCCCTGAGCGACGAATACATCCCGATGGTGCTCACCCTCACACGCATGGGTGATGTCGCCATCAGGAAAGACACCGAGCTCGATTCGGCGCGCCATGATGGTTCGACAGACGACGAGGGCGTCTGAACGTCAACAAAAGAGGGAGGCTGTGTCTGGAACCTAATAAAGATGTCCCAACAGCAAGTAATGAGAGCTTTTTGTTAATCTACGCCCTCACAAGCTTGGTGTAGCTCTCTTCGAAGTCGCGCGGATGTTTGCCCAGGAAGATGGCGTTGAGCAGGCAGTTGGCAGCCAGTTCTTCGTCGGTAAGGTCGACAAACTTATCGCGCACCACATTCATGCCTAACAGCACATCCCACGTCGTACGGAACGTCTGGTCGTTGGCACCGAAGAAATGACTCTTCGACGAGGGGTCTTCCATCAGCGTATAGCGTATGTTCTTCTTCGAAAGCGTCGGCCGCATGTCGACCAGCAAGTCGTAAGCTAAACGGAAGTCGCGCTTATGACGCTTGGCATTGGGGTACATGACAGCCACGGCGGGGAAGATTTCGTCAAACTCGTAGGCTTGGAGCAGTTCTTTCAGTTTCATAGCTATTATTCTTTATTTGAGGGTGAGCTCCACTGGACAATGGTCGGAGCCCATGATTTCTGTGTGAATCTTGGCATCGGCGAGCCGGTCTTGCAGACGGTCGGACACCACGAAATAGTCGATACGCCAACCAGCATTCTTCTCTCTGGCTCGGAAGCGGTAGCTCCACCACGAATAGATGTCGGCCTGATCGGGATAGAAGAAGCGGAAAGTGTCAGTAAAGCCATTCTCCAAGAGTGTCGTAAACTTCGCCCTTTCCTCATCAGTAAAGCCGGCATTGCGGCGGTTGGTCTTCGGATTTTTCAAGTCTATCTCGTTGTGGGCTACATTCAAGTCGCCACAGAAGACGACTGGCTTCTTCTGGTCGAGACGCTTCAGATAAGCGAGAAAGTCGTCTTCCCACTTCATGCGGTAGTCCAGTCGGCGGAGTCCGTCCTGCGAGTTGGGTGTATATACCGTGACGAGGAAGAAGTCGTCCATCTCCAAGGTGATGACCCTCCCCTCGTGGTCGTGCTCGTCTACATCAATGCCATAGCTGACGCTGAGCGGCTGATGGCGTGTAAAGACAGCCGTTCCGCTATAGCCTTTCTTGTCCGCATAGTTCCAGAACGACTGGTATCCCTCGAACTGCAGGTCGAGCTGCCCTGCCTGCATCTTCGTCTCCTGCAGGCAGAAGAAGTCGGCATCAAGCATTTTGAACACGTCGCTGAAGCCTTTCCCTTCACAGGCTCGAAGCCCGTTGACATTCCAACTGATGAATTTCAACATATATTCCGTTTGTATCTTCTTTAATTACCTCGTTTCGTAATACTAAAAGACGAGGCAGGTCGTTCGGCCCGCCCCGTCGAGTACCATTATGAAAAAATGCTAAAACTTAGCCATCTTGATGGCAACGACAGCGCATTCCTCGCCTTTGTTGCCATATTTGCCGCCGCTCCGATCCTTGGCTTGCTGCAGGTCGTTGGTGGTGAGCAGACCATATACGACAGGAATCTGACTGGTGGCGTTGAGCTGGCTGATACCTTGCGTTACGCCTTGGCAGATATAGTCGAAGTGTGGTGTCTCTCCGCGGATGACAGAGCCGAGGATGATAACAGCGTCGTAGCCGTCGTTGAGCGTCATCTGATGGGCTCCATAGATAAGCTCAAAACTGCCGGGCACGCTTTTTACGTGGATATTCTCAGGCAGTGCACCATGCTTCTCGAGCGTTGAGACGGCTCCATCGAGCAAAGCTCCTGTTATCTCACTGTTCCATTCAGAAACCACGATGCCGAAGCACATATTGCTGGCATCGGGTATCTGTTCGGTTTTATCTTTCGTCAGATGATGAAGTGCAGTAGACATTATTTCACCGTGAGACGTTCGATATACTTGTCAATCTCCTGACTGATGGGAGCGCTGACATACTTCTTCTTGATGTCCTGATAGATGGCAAGGGCCTCGTCTTTCTTACCCTGCTTCTCCAAGATCTCGGCAGCCTGCAGGAGGAAAGTGGGAGCGATAGAGTTGTTAATGCCGTCGGCAGCCTTCTCGTCGGCCATCTTGGCAGCCTTCTTCAGGTTGGAAACAGCCTTATCGAAGTTGTTCACATGAGCGTAGGCATTACCCAGGGCTGCTACGGAAGCCGGGCCTATCATCTGGTCGCTGGCGGGAGAATACTTCTCCAGCTGCTCGATAGCCTCATTCCACTTGCCCAGGTTGGCATACGACAGTCCGGCATACAGATGAGCCAGGTTGCCAGCCTTCGTGCTGCTATAGTCGGAAGCCACTTTCAGGAAACCGCCAAATCCGGCCTTGTCGCCGTTGAGGGCCTTGTCGAACTCTCCCCCGTTGAACAGTTCCTGTCCCTTTGCAAGAGCCGTGCTGGCTTCTGCCTCACGCGGCTGTTTGATAAGATTGTTGTACAGGATGATTCCTGCTACAATGAGGATGATAGCAACTACTGCTATGACAATGGCCTTCTTATACTTCATGAAGAAGGCTTCATGCTTGTTGAGAGTCTCAACATTCTGTTCGTTGTTTACGTTTACTTTTGCCATTATTATTTGATATTTTTGTTTTCAGTCTGCTAAAACGGTGCAAAGTTAATGCTTTTCTTTTGAATAGTGAAATTTATTCTGATTTTTTTTCATTTTTCATAAAAAAAGGCGTACCTTTGCAGCGATTACAGGCATGATACTTGAAAAAATAAACATACTGAACTATAAGAGCATCCGAGAATCGTCGCTCACGTTGTCGCCGAAGATGAATTGTTTCATCGGCCACAACGGTGCCGGCAAGACGAATCTGCTGGATGCCGTCTATTACCTCTCGTTTTGTCGGAGTGCCTTCACCAACATCGACTCGTCGCTCATCACCCACGATGCCGACTTCTTCGTGCTCGAGGGTACCTACCGATGCGACAACGGCGACACCGACCAGGTGTATTGCGGCATGAAGCGCGGACAGAAGAAGCACTTCAAACGTAACAAGAAAGAGTATAAACGCCTGTCGCAGCATATCGGACTCATCCCCCTTATCTTTGTCTCGCCGTCGGACACGATGCTCATCGAAGGCGGCAGCGAGGAGCGGCGTCACTTCATGGACGTAGCCATTGCTCAATACGATGCCACTTATATTGAGGCACTCAATCGCTATAACAAAGCCCTTCAGCAGCGCAACACCTTGCTAAAGATGGACGAAGAGCCCGATGCAGCCTTGCTCGACGTTTTGGAAGAGCAGATGGCGGCCGAGGGAGAAACGGTCTACCAGAAGCGGAGTACTTTCGTCGAGGCTCTGATACCCGTATTCCAACAAATCTATAGCGATATTTCGGGCGACAACGAGCAAGTGTCGCTGGCTTACGTGTCGCATGGTCAGCGTGGAGCCTTGCTCGACGTGATTCGGCGCGACCGTCAAAAAGACCGCATCATGGGCTACTCGCTCCACGGCATCCACCGCGACGACTTAGAGATGATGCAGGGCGGATTCCCCATGAAGCGCGAAGGGAGCCAGGGACAGAACAAGACGTACGTCATTGCCTTGAAATTAGCTCAGTTCAGTTTCCTCAGGCAGTCGGGTCGAGGAGTCATGCCACTGTTGTTGCTCGACGATATCTTCGATAAGCTCGATGCACAACGCGTGAGCCGCATCATCAACCTTGTAGCCCGCGAGGAGTACGGTCAGATATTCATCACCGACACCAACCGCGACCACCTCGACCAGCTGCTTCAGCAAGCCAATTTCGACCATCGCATCTTCCATGTGGAAGGTGGCGAAATCGGATAGAAGTATCACATCTCACTTGTAGGACAAAGGAGGCAACCGTCAGTAGAACCGGATGTCGGTGATAATCTGCGCCCCGACACGCTGGTTGAGCTTACTGGTCAGGTTGGTACGCATCATGCTGAGTTCAGAGCGTAATGCCGGACTCGTTATCTTGACAAACAAAGTCTGGTTGCGAATAAACTTCTCGCCGGTATATCTTGACACGACCTTCCCAGCCACCTCATCCCAAGAGTCGATGAGGCGCGTTTGCAACATGGGCGTTTCAAGCCCATTGTCGCGCAGACACTTCTTCAGGACGTCGCTCAGCGACAGTACTTCTCTTCGAAACATATAGATCCAGTCGGGAGGTTTTAGTCTACAGCACCTCGTCCATCATGACGTCGTTCTCGTCGGTCGGGATACCAGGCATCTTCTGGAAGGGGAAGCAGATACCTATCTTATATATCGCGGGTACGCGCGCGAGGAAGCGGTCGTAGTAGCCCTTGCCGCGTCCTAAGCGATTGCCGCGTGTGTCAAACCCCATGCCCGGCACCACGATGAGGTCTATCTCGCCATAGTCGGTGAAGGGTTTGCCGACAGGCTCCATGATGTGAAAGAATCCTCCCTGCAAATCCTTCGGACCTTCGTAGCATCGCAGTTCCATCGTTGTCTCACCCGTCACGGCAGGCAAGACGACACGCTTTCCTTGTGCCACAAGCTGGTCGACGGCCTCGTGTGTGTTCACCTCGTCGTCGAGCGAGTAGTACATCATGATGGTCTTGGCATTCTTCACGCGTGGGTGAACCATCAGTTTGGCGATGATGGGCTTTGACATCTGGTCAAGCTGCTCTTGTGTGTACATCCGTTTCTGCATACGGACGAACTGGCGGAGTTCTTTCTTGGTCATATTGTTGACGTGATAGATGTTATCGAAAAGTCAGTCAGGCACAAGCGATGTGGCTGACGCGCTGATGAAGCGAAGGATCGGCATAGCGTAATCCGGAGGCCCGAGCCACTTTCTGGTTCTTCTTTTCGCTGCCAGAACTGCTTTCCTTCTTGGGGAAGGCAGCCTTGTTCCGGAACACTTCAAGCGCACGGATGATGACGGGGTCGTCCTGGTTGAGATACTCTATCCAGGCATTCTCGTCCATGATGTTGTAGATGATTCGGCTGTTGATGTAACGTTCGAGCAGCGTATGGCTCTTCTTAATCATCAGGTTGCGCCGCTGCAAGCCGTGCTTGTCGGCATAGACGGCAAACTTCTCGACCGTATTCTGTGCCACGAGATAGCTCGAAAGGGCGGGCATCTCGCGGAAGGTAGACAGATGCTGCCGATTCTCGTCGGTATACTGGAATGCGAACTGCAGGATGAGTCCGCTCATCGAAGCCTGCTTATAGTAGGACGTCATGTCGGTGGTATCTTCAGGAACGAAGATGTCGGGCGTGATGCCACCTCCGCCATAGACCGTTCGTCCGATGCCAGTATGATAGGCCGGTCCGGTATGCTTGATGCTGTCTTGCGAGAAGAACTCGCCGTGCTGATAGCGCACGAGCAGATCTTCCTCGTAGTTGGTCTCGCCGGGAGTGTATGGTTTCTGTATACAGCGGCCGGAGGGTGTGTAGTAGCGGGCTATGGTGAGCCTGATCAACGACCCGTCGGGGAAGTCGAGCTGTTTCTGGACAAGTCCCTTTCCGAACGATCGGCGACCGATGACAGTTCCCCGATCGTTATCCTGGATGGCACCGGCGAAGATCTCGGATGCCGAAGCCGAGGCCTCGTTGATGAGCACGACGAGCGGAATCTTCTGATAGCTGCCGCGCCCATCGCTGCGATAGTCCTGCCGCGGCGACTTGCGTCCCTCGGTATAGACGATGAGCTTGTTCTTCGGGAGGAACTCGTTGACAATCTGTACCGCCGACATCAGGTAGCCTCCTGTATTGTCGCGCAGGTCGATGACAAGGTTCTCAAAGCCTTGCTGCGACAGCTCTGCCAGGGCGATGAGCATTTCGGGATATGTGTTCTCGCCGAAGCTCTTGATGCGGATATAGCCTGTCTCTTCGTCGAGCATGTAGGTTGCGGTGACGCTGTGCGTGGGAATCTCGCCACGCGTCACGGTGAACTGCTTCACCTTCTTGTCGCCGTAGCGAAGAACGCCAATCTTCACCTTTGTGTCCTTTGGTCCTTTCAGCCGTCGCATGGCCTCTTCGTTGGTCACCTTTTTGCCCACGAAAGGCTTGTCGTCGACCATGACAATTTTGTCGCCGGCGATGAGTCCCGCCTTCTCAGCCGGTCCGTTGCTGATGACGTTCTGCACGCGGATGGTGTCTTCGCGGATAACGAACTCGATGCCCACACCCGAGAAAGAGCCCTTCAAGTCGTCGTTGGCCGCCTGTACGTCCTTGGCACTGATATAGACCGAATGCGGGTCGAGGTCGGCCAGGATCTGCGGGATGGCTCGCTCCATGAGCGAGTCCATATTGACCGCATCTACATATTGGTCGTTGACAATGTTGAGCAGGTTGTTCAGACGTGAGCTGCCGCTATTGATGATATTCAGCCTGTTGGCCGAAAAATGGTTGGCAAAAAAGGTGCCAAACAATATTCCGACGACGGTACAGGCAGCCATCAGCAGAGGCATGTAGCGGGAGTTTCTTTTTTGTTCTTTCATCTTTTTGTTGTTTTGGGTCGCTATGATATAGCGACAGACTGAACCTGGGGAAGGCGTGGGGTGAAACTGCGGGACGGCTCACTGAACCTCGGGGTCGTCGGGATTGAGGTAGAGCACCTCGATGCCCGCCCTGCGGAGCAGGTTGATGCCGTCTTCGAGACGGTATTTCTCAGCATAGACGACGCGGCGAATGCCGGCTTGGATGATGAGTTTAGAGCACTCAATGCAGGGCGAAGCTGTCACATAGAGCGTGGCCCCGTCGCTGTTGTTTTCGCTCCTCGCCAGTTTGGTGATGGCGTTAGCCTCAGCATGGAGCACATAGGGCTTGGTGACGTTGTTTTCGTCCTCACAGACATTCTCAAAGCCACTGGGCGTACCGTTGTAGCCGTCGCTGATGATCATCTTGTCTTTTACCACCAAGGCACCAACCTGGCGGCGCCGGCAGTAGCTGTTTTCCGCCCAGATGCGCGCCATGCGCAGGTAGCGGAGGTCGAGGTCGAGCTGTTTCTTGTCCATATCTTTTTGTTTTTTGTCGCTACGGAACAGCGACTTACTGAACCTTCTTGAGGAGCTTTTTTGCTGCGGAACAGCGACTTACTGAACCTGTTGGGTGGGGACTTCTTGCTGGGGAGGTGCAGGAAGCTTCGACTTCGGTATGCGCTGCGAGGGCCGTTTGATACCATTGCGCTTCAGGAGAGCGTTGATGGTAGGCTCTTTTCCACGGAAAGCCTTATAGAGCTCCATCGGGTGCTGTGTGCCGCCACGACTGAGGATGCAGTCGCGGAAGCGCTGTGCCACCTTCTGGTTGAAGATACCGCGCCGCTTGAAGACGCTGAAGGCATCGGCATCGAGCACCTCAGCCCACTTATAGCTGTAGTAACCAGCTGCATAGCCACCCGCCATGATGTGAGAGAACTGCACAGTCATACAGGTGTTGAGGTCGGACTTCTTCCGGCTTATTTTCGCCTTGGCCCATGCTTTCTTCTCAAAGGCCATGATGTCGTCCTCGAAAGGTTCCTTTTGAGTATAGTAAGCCATGTCGAGCAGACCGAAGCTGACCTGCCGTAGACAGGCAGTAGCCACCATGAAGTTACGGCTCCTGACGATGCGGTCGATGAGCTCGTCGGGCAGCGGTTCGCCCGTCTGGTAGTGGAAGGCGAAGGTCTGCAGGAACTCCTTCTCTATGGCAAAGTTCTCCATGAACTGCGAGGGCAGCTCGACGAAGTCCCACCACACGTTGGTTCCCGATAGGCTCTCGAAGCGCGAGTTGGCAAAGATGCCGTGCAGCGAGTGGCCGAACTCGTGCAGGAAGGTCTCCACCTCACCGAGCGTGAGCAGGGCAGGCTTGTCGGCAGTAGGCTTCGTCAGGTTCATCACCACGCTGACATGGGGTCTGACATTCACGCCTTTCCTGTCGATCCACTGCCCCTGGAACTCCGTCATCCATGCCCCACCCTGCTTTCCTTTGCGCGGATGGAAGTCGGCATAGAACACAGCCAGGTAGGAGCCGTCGCGATCGAACACCTCGTAGGCCTTGACGTCGGGATGATAGACGGGTATATCTTTATTCTCGACGAAAGTGATACCATAGAGCCGGTTAGCCAGTCCGAAGACACCATCGATGACACGCGACAGTTCGAAGTAGGGTCTGAGCATCTCTGCATCGAGGGCATACTTCTTGAGTTTCAGCTTGTGGGCGTAGTAAGCTTGGTCCCACGGTTTCAGGGTTTTCTCGTCGGTGGTGAGATGATGTTTCTTCTCTCCTTTCTTTGTCTTCCGTCGCGCGAGGTCTTGCTTGAAGATATTCTCCAGCGCCGCACGCTCTTTCTTGGCCGTCGGTTTGTAGGCAAAGATGAGCGAATCGAGCAGTCGGTAGACGCTGCGCACCTTCGTTGCCATGCGGTTTTTCATCACATAGTCGGCAAAAGTGCTGAACCCTAAGAGCTGAGCTATCTCTCTGCGCAGGTTGACGAGACGTCGGCAGATCTCGATATTGTTCTCAGCGTTGTCGTGCATACACAGGGTGTTGCGTGCCATATACATTTGCTGGCGCAGGTCGCGCTGTGTGCTGTAGGTCATGAAGGGCTGATAGCTGGGCATATCCAGAGTAAAGACCCATCCGTCGAGCTGTCGTTCCTCGGCTGCGAGCCGTGCTGCCTCGATAGCCGTCTGAGGCAGTCCGTCGAGCTGCTGCTCGTCGGTGATATGCAGGGTGAAGGCTTTTGTCTCCTTCAGCAGGTTCTGCGAGAACTGCAGGGAGAGCATGCTGGCCTCCTCGCTGAGCTGGCGCAGCCGTTCTTTTCCCTCATCGTCGAGCAATGCACCACTGCGAACGTAGCCATCGTAGCAGTTGTCGAGCAGACGTTTCTCCTCGGTTGTCAGTCGGCGATGCGTGCGATGAACGGCCTTGATGCGTTCGAAGAGACGGCGGTTGAGCCTAACGTCGTTGGCATGCTGGGTCAGGATGGGTTGCATCTTCTGCGCCAGGGCGTCCATTTCATCATTAGTCTCGGCCGAGAGCATATTGAAAAACACGTTAGAGACGCGCTCCAGCAGGTCGTAGTAGCCCTCCGGTTCGTCGTCGCTGTTGATGATGGTGTTGTCGAAAGTGGGTTTTTCGGGGTTGTTGATGGTTTTCTCTATCTGTTCGTTGTCACGACGGATACCCTCCATGAAGGCTTCCTCGAAGTCTTCTATGCGTATCTTGTCGAACGGCACGGTTTCATGCGGTGTGTCGTAATGCTCGAAAAACGGATTCTTCCTTGTTTCTTCCATGATTGTTGATTTTAGCGTGCAAATTTACGAACTTTTTCTGAAATGAGCAAGAATAAGCGTATTTTCGTCATAAAAATCTGTTAAGAAATCTGTCAATCACATTCAAGCATCGCAAATATGGCATTTATGGGTGCCAAACATAGTGTTTTCGACAGCCAAACATGGCGTTTACGGTTGGTAAACATAGCGTTTGCGAACGATGAAAGCACCATTTGCCGATACAGTTTGCCGCAAACGAGGTGGTTGTTTGTGGCAAATGCCGACACTACGTTATTAATGTAGTGAGACTACCTTATTAATGTAGTGAGACTACTTTATTAATGTAGTGAGACTACTTTATTAATGTAGTGTCGCGATTTGCGTCATATTGGAAGCTGAAAGACGTCAGACATACTGCCGAAGGATGTCCCATACGGCCATGATATGGCACACCGAACCGGCCAAGACAAAGAAGTGGAAGACGCTGTGCATGTAGCGTCGGCGGCGCAGACTGTAGAAGAGAGCCCCCGTGATGTAGCACACCCCTTCGGCAACAATCCACACGACGGCTGCCGGATGGACATCGTCGATGAGCGGACGGAAGGCGATGAGCACCGAAAGTCCCATCAGCACGAAGCAGATGGTCTCTACATGGCTGTGCTCCTTCAGACGGACGAAGCTGATGACGGTGCCCACAATGGCACACGTCCACACCAGGCAGAAGAGCAGCCACCCCCATGGGCCGTCCTCGCGAAGGGCGATGAGCGTCACGGGCGAATAGCTGCCGGCTATATGCCAGTAGATGGCAGCATGATCGAAGCGCCGCAGACGTTCCTTGGCCTTGGCGAATCGTGGCGGCAAAGCATGATAGGCGGTAGAGGCGATATAGGAAGAAAGCATGCCGAAGAGGTAGAGCCACACGCCGGCGTGCATCCATCCGCTGCCGCTCTTGACGCACAGCAGCACAAAGACGACGCCAAACACACAGCCCAGCAGAATGCCTGCGGCATGGGATGTCCAGTTGATGGTTTCCTCACGTTTCGTATAGTGTATGCTCATGGTAGGTGCAAAGATACGCTATTTTTCAGAAAGTTGCGACGATTGTGGCAAAAATCTTGCAATTATCTTTAGAAATCACCAAAAAAGTTTGTACATTATCCGAATTGTTCGTATATTTGCAGAAAATAACGAAAGTCTCGATTGCGCTCGGATGGAATCGAGATGGTTGTCCATGTGAAATCAAAGACTTATGAAAAAGATATTGATTTTGGCCTCTATATGCCTTGCATCGGTTCGCTGCATGGCCTATAGCATTGTGCAGGAAGGCATCTACTACAACATCATCAGGGCCGGAGTGCTCGAGGTTACTTATGGCGACGCGGCCTATAGCGGCTTCGTCAACATCCCCGACTCTGTGAGGGCCAACGGCAAGATGTATGCTGTCGAGGCCATCGGCAACCGCGCCTTCAATGCCTGCTCGGGGCTCTCCTCGCTGCGCATACCGCAGGCCGTGAAGAGCATCGGACAGTCGGCGTTCGCTGCCTGCACGTCGCTCCACTCCATTTCGTTGCCCGCCTCGTTAGAGACGATAGGCGATGCTGCCTTCTATGGCTGCACCTCGCTCATCAGCATGTCGCTGCCGACTGGTGTCAGCAGCATCGGTCGCGACGCTTTCGTGCGCTGTCTGATGCTGGAACGCTTTAGCGTTGCCGAAGACAACAGATGGTTTGCCGCTCAAGACAACGTGCTGTACAACAAGCAGTTGACGCGACTGATAGCCTACCCCAACGCACGAAGCGACAGCTATACGCTGCCCAAGACAGTCACAGAGATTGCCGACGGGGCGTTCTGCCATTGCACGAAGCTGCAAACAGTGGTCGTTCAGCCAAGCCTGAAAACCATTGGCGACGCCGCCTTCTACGGATGCACCGCCCTGCAGAGCATCAGCCTGAACGACGGTCTGACGACCATCGGGTGCTGGGCTTTCTCCGAATGCGAGGCCCTTCGGTCGATCAATATTCCCGCCACAGTAACGGTTGTGGGCGACGATGCCTTCAGTTTCTGCAGCCATCTTGCAGCCATCAATGCTGACGGCGGCAATGCCAGCTATGCCTCGACCGACGGTGTGCTCTTCGACAAGCAGCACACGCGCATCGTTGCCTTCCCGGGCGGCAAAGGTCCCGACTACAGCATTCCGTCGACGGTGACGCAAATCAGCAACCACGCCTTCTATGGCAATACGGCGCTCCGTCGCATCACGCTCCATCAGGCCATCAGCAACATCGACGACAATCCCTTCCTCTTCTGCGACAACCTCACCGACATCAACGTCGCAACAGACAACAGCAAGTACAGTTCGCTCGATGGTATCCTATATAATAAGGAACAGACAGACATCGTCACCGTACCGAAAGGACGCGACGGACAGGTCAACGTGCCGGCAAGCGTGAAGAGCATCCCGACGGGAGCCTTCCTCTGCAACGACAAGATTCAGGCTGTCAGCCTGCCACAAGGCATCAGCAACATCGGCGACAGAGCCTTCCTGGGATGCTACCAGCTGGCTACCGTCAACCTCCCGACATCACTCCAGACAATCGGCGAGGGGGCTTTGTCCGACTGCATCGGGCTGCAAGAGATTGTCTGCTGCGGCAACCCCGTGGCTACAACAAGCTTCAACTCGCTCATCAGCGAGCGGGCTCAGCTCTTCATTCCGCGTGGCACGCGCAACGATTTCCTCATGACCAACGGTTGGAACGACTTCCAGCAGGTGGAAGAATACGGTATTCATGCCGACAACATGCAGCTCAACTTAGGACGGCAACAGAACATCCCGGTGCGTATCGACGGCACGATGCCCCTCACGGCCCTGCAGATGGAAGTGACGCTGCCCGAAGGAATGCACATCGCACAAGATGCCAACGACCATTTCATGGTGAGCCTGACGGGCAGTAACCGACTGACACACAGCGTATCATGCGTCAAGACCGACGAGCAGAACTATTCCGTCGTCGTCTACTCCATGAACAACGACGTCCTGTTACCCGCTGACACGTTGCTCTTTTTGGGTATCGACATCGACGAGGAGTGTGCTGTGGGCAACTATCAGCTGAGCGTCAGCAACGTGGTGCTGACGTATATGACCAACCATCTCTATGGTGAGGCCGTCCAGCAAGACTGCCTGGCCGAACTGAATGTGCGCACCTACATGGGTGATGCCAACCACGACGGACTGGTCAATGTGGCCGATGTGGTGCTCACCCTGCGACATGTGCAGAACCTGCCGACACCCGACTTCCACTTCGACGAAGCTGACGTCAACTATAGCAAAGCCATCAACATCGCCGATGCCGTGGGCATCATCGGCATCATTCAAGCCGAACAGCTCTACCCTTCGGCAGGAACAGCTGACCCAACGCAGACACAGACGACCGACCACATGGCCATCAGCGACGTACAGATCACGCAGGGAAAGACGGCCGAGCTGGCTATCGACCTGATGAACACCATCGGCTACACGGCGCAGCAGTTTGAACTGACTCTGCCCCACGGGGTGAAGATAGCACAGAACGCCAGCGGCGACTATCAGCTCCGACTGTCCAACCGCTACGATGCCCATCAGGTTTACGTCGCCCCCGTAGCCGAAAGCTACTACGAGGGCAACACCTACCGCATCGTTTGCGCATCGAACAGCCTGAAACCTATCAGCAGCAACAGCGGACAGGTGATGACAATCGAGCTCGTTGCCGACGACAATCTGCCCGACCATACGCATGCCTGCAGACTGCACCATGTGGTGTTTGCCGACAAAGAAGCGCAAGCCTACGCTTTGGCACATGCCGACTTCGAAGTGACCGTCGGCGAGAAGACAGGCATCGAGGAGGTTTCGCACAACGACAAGCCTACCCACATCTACAACCTGCACGGACTGCTTGTGCGGGCCAATGCCACTTCGCTTCAGGGCTTGCAGCCCGGTGTCTATATCATGAACGGACGAAAGTATGTAGTGAAATAAAAAAGTGGGATGAAAAGAAAAAGGAGCAACACGCTGTCCGGCGTGCTGCTCCTTTCGTTTTTCTTGCAGATTGCTCTGCGATGTTTCGCTACAGCTTATTTCAGTTCGGCAAGGAACTTGATGGTGCGAACCATCTGCGAGGTGTACGAGTTCTCGTTGTCGTACCAAGAAACAACCTGAACGAGTGAGTTGCCATCGCCAATCTTCGAAACCATGGTCTGGTTAGCATCGAAGAGCGAACCATACTTCATGCCGATGATGTCGCTCGAAACGAGCTTCTCCTCGGTGTAGCCGAACGACTCGTTCTGGGCAGCCTTCATGGCAGCGTTGATGTCCTCAACGGTCACCTCACCCTTCACGACAGCGTGCAGGATAGTGGTAGAACCCGTGGGAGTGGGAACGCGCTGAGCAGCACCGATGAGCTTGCCGTTGAGTTCGGGAATCACGAGACCGATAGCCTTGGCAGCACCCGTAGAGTTAGGCACGATGTTCTGAGCACCGGCACGAGCACGCTGCACGTCACCCTTGCGCTGAGGACCGTCGAGAATCATCTGGTCGCCAGTGTAGGCGTGTACGGTGGTCATGATACCGCTCTGGATGGGAGCGAAGTCGTTCAGAGCCTTCGTCATGGGAGCCAGACAGTTGGTGGTGCAAGAAGCAGCACTGATCACTGTGTCGGCGGGAGTCAGGGTCTTGTGGTTCACATTGTAAACGATAGTGGGCAGGTCGTTGCCGGCAGGAGCAGAGATCACAACCTTCTTGGCACCAGCCTTGATGTGGGCAGAAGCCTTCTCCTTAGAGGTGTAGAAACCTGTGCACTCGAGAACAACATCAACATCGAGCTCGCCCCAGGGCAGCTCAGCAGCGTTGGGCACTGCATAGATGGTGATTTCCTTACCATCGACGATGATAGAGTTGTCAGTGCAGTCCACAGTGTGCTTGTTCTCACCAATCTTGCCGCAGAAACCACCCTGAGCGGTGTCGTACTTCAGCAGGTGAGCCAGCATCTTGGGGCTGGTCAGGTCGTTGATAGCAACCACTTCATAACCTTCTGCCTCGAACATCTGACGGAAAGCGAGGCGACCGATACGGC
>CAMORS010000050.1 GCA_946624005.1 uncultured Prevotella sp.
GCCACGTTATTGCTACTTATGTGCTGTTGCGACGCTGGGAAGCGTCGCCTCCTACTGTTGTACCACCTTCCTGCCGGACATCACGATGACGCCACGATACGAACTGTTCACCCGCTGCCCATTGAGGTTATAGACGACTGATGGCTGGTGGGTGTTGGGTGATGGGTGATGATGGATGGCTGTTGCGGATTCACCGACAACCGACGGAAGACCGAAGCCGCCCATCGCATTGGCGGCTTTGATGCTCAACACGTCGCCATCGTCGGTTGCTAAAGCATACTCCGTGGCATCGACTACCAAAGCCTCGAATACGTCGTTGCGGAAGATGGCGTATGCCGTGGCTCCCTCTACGGGCTCCCAACTGAGCTTGCCGTCGGCAAGAGTGGCCACGGGCGCGTCGAGCAGAACGGTGAGCAAAGAGGGCTGCCAGTCGGCGAACACCTTGTCAAGCGCGTATGCCGATGCCTCCTCGTCGGAGAGTATCGTCTGTTGCTCGTTGACCACATCGCCATGACTGAAGTTGACGATGTTGGAGGCTGGCGACACCACGTTGCCCTCGCTGTCGACGCTGCGATATTCGTTGAAGTCGTCGGCCACGACGTTCATGCCCTTTGGCGTGAAGCGCGACGCGATAATCTCGTCGGGCTGCAGCATGATGGTGTTGAGATAGGTGAGTTTCGGTTTATAGTCCCATGCTCGGCCAAGGTTGAAATCCTTCGCACGGTTGTCGATGGTACAGCCGTTCATGACATAGCCTGTCTGTACATTGGCTGCCGTATTGGGAGCAGCGATGGTAGCACTTCCGTTCTTCGGCTGGGTTGCCGAACGACTCTCGCAGACGAAGGTGACACCGTTGAAGTAGACATCGCCGCTGCCGCAGAGGAAGTCGACGCATCCGTGAATCTCACCGCCTTCGAAATAGAACTGGTGGTCGCTGTTGCTGTAATAGGTGTCCTGATACGACAGCAGACGCACGTTCTTGCAGATGGTGCGACTGCTGTTGCGCTCCCAGAGCGCCACGGCAACGCCTTTCCCGCCGGCGTTGTAATAGTCGAAGTCGTTCTGCAGGGTGAGGTCCTGCAGGTAGAGCTGCGTGCCCATATTGCGCAGGGTGGCATTGCTCTGGATTCCCTCGATGGTGGGCGTGTTCTTGATGACAACCCCGTCGCGGCTCTCTCCGATGATGGAGATGTTGTGTCCCGACACGGTGGTCAGCACGGCATCGCCCAAGTCGTAGAGACCGTTGGGCAGGAAGATGAACAACCGCTGGGCATCGGTAGCACTGTTCTTCGCATTGACGATGTCGAGCGTACTGAGCAGGCTCGAAACGTCGCCAGCCTTCACCTCATACCAGTTGCCTTGCTGCACGAAGGGTGGTTCGTCCAGGTTCATGATGGTCAGTTGGTGTAGATACGACGTACCGCCGAAATTGACCGTCAGCACGGCTGCCTCGCCGTCGTAGTCGAATATCTGCTGCAGGCCGTCGGTTGCTGCCTTGTCGTTCTCGATGGTGGCCAAGAGGTTGCCGTCGGCATCGGTCAGCGTGATGGCATTGCCCTTCGAATAGGCACAGAGCGAGAGGATGATCTGCGCCTTGCCGCCTACGAGCAGTTCTATCTTGTCACCGCTGACAAAGTCCCATCCGTGCGTGGTGTCGTGGAATTTCCCATTGCCAATAGGGTTGAAAGCCTCGTGATCCTCAGCGTAGAAATAGGGATCCTTCAGGTTGAACGTATAGCGTGCCGTGGGACTCATCGTCTCGATATCGGTGGCCACGGCAAAAAGGTCCATATCGCCGACAATGACTTCGTCGACCGTCAGCTTACGCCCACCTTCTGCCGAGACGAACCATCCGCGCACCTTCTGCCCGTTGGCCGCCATGGCATCGGCATAGTCGAAGGCGAACGTACCGATGGAGGCATCCTTCTCCACCTGTTGCGTACCCATTGCCGTTCCGTCTGTATTATAATAGGTAAGGGTATAGTCGGGTTTGAAGGTAAACGTAGCGACATAGAAGATGGTCGTCTCGTCGGCTGTTACAGGTATCGTCACCACCATATCGTCGCCGGCAGGTGTGTAGGTGATGTCGCCCACCTGGCCATAGGCCGCCGTGACATTGGTCAGCGGATTGTCCTCGCCCACCATCGGCACCGTCTTGCTCAGTTCGATGGTTGTCTGGTAGTTGCCTTCATCGTCTTGCGTGAAGATGTCACCAGCTGTGTAGGTCACGCCATTGGCAGTGAACTGATCCAGCGACGGCTCGCCGCTGAGGTCTACCAATCCGTAGATCTTCATGTCGACCATATAGGCGTTCTGTTCGAGGTTGAAGTTGGTGAAGCGCAGCTGAACGTTCGTGCGGTTCACCTCCAACGTATGCGTCTCGCCGCTTTGTGTGGCGATGGACTGGTTGAAGAGTGTCACCCAGTCGTCATCGCCGTCGCCTTTCACGGCAACGACCCATCCACGAGAGCCACCGGTGGCAGCCTGCGTGAACTCGAATTTCGTGACGGAGGCTAATGGTGATGTCACCACCGAAGGCTCTGCCGCGCTATATTCGCCCGGATATTTGGCCGACTGCATGTAGCCCGTATAGGCAGCGAATTTCGACTGGTTACCGGCAGGATCGGCACCCACACCGTTCAGGGTGAACGTGAGCGTCTCCTTGCTATACTTCGTCTTGACCTCCACCACCTCGTCGGTGGCTTTCTTGCGGTCGATGGTAGGCCAGTCGGTGAAGTCGGTGGCATAGAGTTGTTTCTCTTGTGGCTCCCCCTCCACCTGTTGCTGCATTCCGGCATAGGCCGCTCCTGCTGCCATCAGCAGCATGAGCAATAGTGATGTAAACTTGCTGTTCATGATTGTATAGGTATTGATGTTGGTGCAAAAATAGCAAAAAACAACAGAATCGACGCACGACAAAGAAAAAAAAGAAGAAATATCAACGTAAAGGTTGTCGTACCAGGATAGCCTCTCCTTTTCAAATAAAAAGGCAAAAAAAGCAAAAAGTTACGAAAAAGATGCAGTTTTTCCGAAGAATGTTTGGTCGTTTCAAATAAAACCTCTACTTTTGTGCCGCATCTTTGACACAATGTCAATCTATCGTATTTACTAACAATTAACATATTTGTTTAACTCATTAAAAAACATACCATGAACGTAGAGAAAATCATGCAGGCTCTGGAGCAGAAGCATCCGGGCGAAGCAGAGTTCTTACAGGCAGTAAGAGAAGTGTTGAACTCAATCAAGGACGTTTACAACGAGCATCCCGAGTTTGAGAAGGCTAAGATTGTGGAGCGCATCGTAGAGCCGGAGCGCATCACTACTTTCCGTGTGCCTTGGGTGGACGACAAAGGCGAAGTGCAGGTGAACATCGGTTATCGCGTGCAGTTCAACAGCGCCATTGGCCCGTACAAAGGTGGTCTCCGCTTCCATCCGTCAGTGAACCTCTCCATCCTGAAGTTCCTCGGCTTCGAGCAGACATTCAAGAACGCTCTGACAACGCTCCCGATGGGTGGCGGTAAGGGTGGTTCCGACTTCGCTCCCCGCGGTAAGAGTGATGCTGAAATCATGCGTTTCTGCCAGGCTTTCATGACAGAACTGTACAAGGTGATTGGTCCGGATATGGACGTTCCCGCTGGTGACATCGGCGTAGGCGGCCGCGAGATTGGCTACCTCTTCGGAATGTACAAGCGTCTGACCAGCCAGTTCCACGGTGCTACTCTGACCGGTAAGGGTCTGGAGTGGGGTGGATCGATCCTCCGTCCCGAGGCAACAGGCTTCGGTGCTCTCTATTTTGTTAACCACATGCTCAAGAGCCATGGCCTCGACATCAAGGGCAAGACCGTTGCCATCTCTGGTTTCGGTAACGTCGCTTGGGGTGCTGCCAAGAAGGCTACCGAGCTGGGTGCTAAGGTTATCACTATCTCTGGTCCCGATGGTTACATCCTCGACGAGGCTGGCCTCAACGAAGAGAAGATCGCTTACATGCTCGAGCTCCGCGCCAGCGGCAACGATATCGCTGCTCCCTATGCAGAGAAGTTCGCAGGTGCCAAGTTCTTCGCAGGCAAGAAGCCTTGGGAAGCTAAGGCCGACATCTACCTGCCTTGCGCTACTCAGAACGAGCTCAACGGCAACGACGCCGACGCTATCCTGGCCAACAAGCCTATCTGCGTAGCTGAGGTTTCGAACATGGGTTGCACAGCCGAGGCTGTCGACAAGTTCATCGAGGCTAAGCAGCTCTTCGCTCCTGGCAAGGCTGTCAACGCTGGTGGTGTTGCTACCTCTGGTCTGGAGATGACTCAGAACTCTATCCGCCTGGCTTGGACAGCCGAGGAGGTAGACCAGAAGCTGCACCAGATCATGGCCGGCATTCACGAGCAGTGCGTGAAGTACGGTCAGGAAGATGGCTACACCAACTACGTGAAGGGCGCCAACATCGCCGGCTTCATGAAGGTGGCTAACGCCATGCTGGCTCAGGGTATCGTATAACACATGATTCGACAACGGTTTATCGTTTTAATAACCGCACTTTTAAGCCTTACCGCTCTCCACGCTCAGGAGAGGGGTAAGGCTTCTTACTATTCTAACAGCCTGCATGGCATGCGTATGTCAAGCGGCGTGAAGTATCATCGCGACAGCATGTTCTGTGCTCACAAACGCTACGAGCTGGGACAGCTGCTGCAGGTGACGAACGTCAGCAACGGCAAGAGCGTCATCGTCAAGGTGGCCGACCGCGGTCCGCATGCCCGCGGGCGTATCATCGACCTGTCGTATGCTGCAGCAAAAGCCATCGGCATCATCTCGGCCGGTGTGGCAATGGTAGAGGTGCGCCCGGTGAAGAACAACATCACCGTTCCCTACAAAGACGACTCGAAGCAGGAACTGCCGGAACTCGACTTCGAGCTTTCTTCCGACTTGTCACCCGCCGACTACGAACCGGCGTGGAAACGCTCTACGGAAGACAATCCCATCGTTCCGGATATCAGCAAGACAAAAGAAAAGGCGGAACACGTTGCCGTGCCCGCCGATATCCGTTCTACATCCTCAAAGAAAGCCAGCACGCGCCACTGATCATTCCCGTCAGCCTTTTTTATTTTTGCGTGGCAATGTTCAGCTCTTTCACTTCGCTCTGACGGTCGTTGCCGTAGAGAGTGGACAGCTGGAAGAGCAGCTCGCCGGCCTTCAGTCGTTTCATAGCCATGACCGAAGCGGTGTACTTGATGCCTGAACCCGGAGCGATGCTCTCCACCTCGATGCCAGGCGACACCATCACATAGCGGTTGCCTGTTGTCTCGACGACCATCGGACGCACGTCGCGTATGTTGTGGCGCGAGCGGTTGCGTATCTCGAAGGTGATCTTCGCCGTCTCGCCTGCCTGCAGGATGCCGTCGCCGTTGTTGTCGATGAAGCGGATGTTGGAGATCTGCAGCGCATCGCGGTTAGCATTCATGTCTGTCAGGTCGTTGACATGGATGGTCGTCTCGTCGTTGCTACGCGCCTTCAGCTCATCCATACGAATGCTCTCGCCCACGACAGGCTGCTCACTTCCAGCATCCAAACGTGTTGCAGGGGTCTCCATGCCTTCCAGCGTGATACGGTCGTCGCCGCTGTTCTGCGGGTCGAAATAGCCACCATCATTGCTGGAGCCATTCTCGTACCTCGTACCTCGCACGTTGTACCCCTGATTGTCATCGTACCTCGTACCTCGCACCTCGTGCCCCCGATTGTCAGTTTCGTAGCGTGCGCGTTCCTTCTGCTCGATGCGCTCATGGTAGCGGTCGAGTTTCTCCTTTGTGGCTTTCTCCTTGGCATTGCCGATGGCACCGCCGACAACAGCACCGCCGGCCATACCGATGATGGTACCCCAGTCGCTACCCCGCGGACCGTCGCTAATGCCACCGATGGCCGAACCGAGGATAGAGCCAAACCATGCGCCGTTATAGGCGCCCGACTCTGTCGTACCGCAGCTGTTCAACATCACAGCGCCGCACATCATTGCTATCATTACTTTCTTCATATTTGCTTGTTTTGAGATTGACTTATTCTGATTTTGGTGCAAAGATACGGAAAAAGATTCACACGGCCATAGTTTTTTCCCTAAATTGTGTTAGGGATTTTCCTACAAAAAAGGTTGGCACGCTTGTCACTGACGACAAGCGTTGCCAACCTATATGGATGTAAAAAGGGATAACGTCGAGCCAGAGGATTAGAGTTCCTCAGCAGTACGGAGCTTCTGAACGTAGATGGCATGCTCCATCTTGAGACGCTTCAGCACCGACGGTTTGTCGAACTGCTGACGACGGCGCAGCTCTTTGACGACGCCAGTCTTCTCATACTTTCTCTTGAATTTCTTCAATGCTCTCTCGATGTTCTCGCCATCTTTTACGGGTACGATAATCATTTTTTTGCTTTCAATTTTATGTGTTAAACTTCTTATTAATTGTCATTTACGATGCGCTGATACGAAACGCGGGTGCAAAATTACATCTTTTTTATGAAACAGACAAGTTTTTTGCAAATTATTTGCCAATTTCTTTTAATTTATTGATTCAGAAAGGCTTTGTAGCTTCTCGCAGCCATGCCTTTTCCTCGTCGTTGAGGTGTGGCGACAGACGGTCGCAGACCAGCTGGTGATAGTCGTTGAGCCACTGCACTTCGTCGGCGGTGAGCATGTCGCGGACGATGGGGCGTGTGTCAATGGGACATAGCGTGAGGGGTTCGAACTGCAGGAACTCGCCAAACTCGGTCTGCCGGTACGGCTGGATGAGCAGCGTGTTCTCAATGCGCACACCGAAGCGCCCTTCCAAGTAGATGCCCGGCTCGTCGGTGACGGTCATGCCTGCCTTCAGTGGAGCAGGACGATACTCCATGCGTATCTGGTGCGGTCCCTCATGGACATTGAGGTAGGCTCCTACCCCATGACCTGTGCCGTGCAGGAAGTTCATGCCCTCGCGCCACATTGCCGAACGGGCGATGGCATCCAGCTGGGTGCCGGAAGCATTGGCGGGGAACTTCAGGTTCTGCAGTTGCAGATGGCCCTTCAGCACAAGGGTATAGACACGTCGCTGCTCGTCGGTGAGCGGTCCGAGGGCGATGGTACGCGTGATATCGGTCGTGCCGTCCTGATATTGTGCGCCACTGTCCAGCAAGAGCAGGCCTTCCGCCTTCAGCGGAATGTCCGTCGCGGGTGTCGGTTCGTAGTGGACAATCGCTCCATGTGCCTGATAGGCCGAGATGGTGTCGAACGAGATGTCCTTGAAGAGAGACTGCTCGCGGCGCAGCTCTTCGAGTTTCTGTGAGGCCGTCAGTTCTGTCTGCGACGACACATCGGCGGCCTCGAGCCAGCGAAGGAAGCGCACCATGGCCACACCATCGCGCGTCATGGCCTTGCGGAAGCCCCGTATCTCAGCCTCGTTCTTCACGGCTTTCATCATCTTCACGGGCGACTGCCCACGGATGATGTCACGGCTGACGGTCTTGAAGAGCGTGTAGTTCACCTCGTTGGGGTCGAGCAGGATGTTGTATTCGAAGTAGTCTTTCAGACCTTTCTGCACATTCTCGTAGTCGTCGATGTCGATACCCTCGTCCGCCAGGTAGGCCTTGACGGCTGCCGAGAGCTTTACCTTATTTATATATAGCGTGACCTTTGCCGACGAGATGAGCAGATAACTGACGAAGACGGGGTTGCAATGCACATCCGAGCCGCGCAGGTTGAGCGTCCAGGCGATGTCGTCGAGAGCCGTCACGAGCATGCCGTCGGCATGCTGCTGTCGCAGGGCCTTGCGGATACGTTCTATCTTTTCGTGACACGAAACGCCGGCATATTCCAGCGGTTGGATAACGACGGGAGCTTCTGGGATAGCAGGCCGGTCGGTCCATATCTGGCGGAGCGGGTCGAGATTGGTGCGCAGCGTGATGCCGCCATTGGCGCGAAGGTCGGCGATCAGCGACTCCACCTCAGAGGTGGCACACACCATGCCGTCGATGCCCACCTCGGTGTTGCGCTCGTTGCGCAACACCTCGCCGAGCCATTCAGCGATAGTAGGTGTGCCTTCGATGCGCTCCTTCATCAGTACAAACTCTGTTCCGGCGAGCTGCTCGGTGGCAGCAATGAAATAGCGCGAATCGGTCCAGAGGGCTGCCTTGTCTAAGGTGACGACAGCCGTGCCGGCCGAACCGTCGAAGCCGCTGATCCATTCGCGGCCTTTCCAATGGTCGGGCACATACTCGCCATTGTGGGGATCGGTACTGGGAAAAATAAAAGCGCTGAGATGTTCGCGGCGCATCAGCTCGCGAAGGTCAGCAATGCGTTGTTGAATGTTGTTCATAGGTAATTGTTTTTTGGAGGGTGGCGGCCATCATACAACCGCTCACAGAACCTTAGAAACCATATATTTCCTTTAGCTTCTCGCCGAGTTTGGAACCGCGGAGGTCACGCGCAATGACGATGCCTTCCGGGTCGACGAGCAGACTGGAGGGGATGGAGTTGATGTTATAGGTCTCTGCGGCAATGGTCTGCCAGCCTTTCAGGTCGGAGAGGTGTATCCAGTTGAGTCCTTTGTCGCGCACAGCCTTCTTCCAGGCTTCTGCCTTCTGGTCGAACGACAGGCCAACAATCTGGAAGCCCTTCTGGTGATATTTGTCGTAGTTGGCCTTGACGTTGGGCATCTCGGCCATGCACGGTCCGCACCAGCTGGCCCAGAAGTCGATGAACACGTAGTTGCCCCGTCCGCAATAGTCGCTCAGCCGGTGCATCGTGCCGGACATGTCGGCCTCCTCAAGGTCGATGAAGGGCTGTCCTATGAGCTTCTGCTTCTGCTGTTCCAGACGTATGCGCTCGATGGTGCGACGCCCCATGGGATGGTTGTAGTAGGGCCGCTCGGTGGAGAGGAGCTCTTCGAGCTTGTCGTTGTTGCCGATGATGTCGCACACCTCCACCAGCTCCTCTAAGTAGACCATCGGGATAAGTGTGTCCGTCTCGCGCATGATGGCAGCATAGGTGCCCAGTTCATCGATGCTCAGCGACTGCATCTGCTTCATCAGCGGCACCAGTTCGGCCTGCTTGGCCTCATCTATCTCTTCGCTGTCGCCCATGATGCGCTGATACTGTGCGCTGAGCGTCCGCGATACGTTGTTGATAGAGTCGAGCTTACGGTCGTAGTCGTTCAGGCGGCTGTTCAGCTCGGAGCCTCGCAGCGTGGCCTTGCCTAAGTCGGCGGTGATGGGCTGGCCATCGTTGAAGAACACGTGGATGACCGACTCGTTGTCAGCCGACACACCGAGCAGCGCATCTTTCTCTGTCTCCCCCTGCAGCAGGAACTGTCCGTTCTTGACCGTCACGCTGTCTATCACCTGCGAACGGCCTGTCAGGTCGGTGACGTAAACTTTCTTCACACCTGCCGGGCACTTTCCCGACACCTGATATTTCACCTGCGCCTGCGAACCGAGAGCTGTTGCAAGCATGGCCATCGTTAACAGAAGATACTTCATATAGCAGTATTGTTTATTTTGCAGCAAAGTTAAGCAATAAATAGACAACTGCCAAATAATTCCGCCACTATTTTGCAAAAAACAACATCAATGGCCGAAATGGCCGCTGATGCCCACGCGGAAGACGCCCTCTGAACCTGCACCAATCTCGACGAACGAACGCAGATGACCACGCCCGAACTCCATTCCGCCACTCAGTTGACCGGCCCATTGCCATCGGCTTCGCTCAAACTGTCTGTGCGAGCTGTCGTCACCATCATAGTACACCGTGACTCTTTGCATGCCAAGACCGCCTTTGGCGTAGACTGTCATGTTAGGGAAAGTATAGATGGAAAACTTTGCTGCCGGCATCACGTACAGCGAGGAGCTGAAGATAGAACCGGGGTATCTGAAAACAGGATGTCCCCCTGGTGCATCTTTCGGCAGGAAGAAGTCCTGGCGTTCTACGCTCATGCCCGCCAGCAAGCCTACTGCCCAACGACGGTTCAGATGGTAATAATAATGGCCGCCCAGCGAATAGCCTCCCAGATAGAAGCACATGTGGTCGTACTCCATGTGATACTCGGTCATCATTTTCTTTTCCAAATCGTCATAATACGTGTTGTTCCAAATGCGGCTGCCAAGACCGAACGCGCCACCTACCTCATGGCGATAGAATGCAGGGTACTTGATGGTGTTCACCATCTGATCTACCTGTTCCTGCATCGAAACGCGCTCTACACGGTCGCCAGCCATCTTGGGTGTAGACGTTGTGAAATAAGCCAATTGTTTGGGTTCATGAGAGCTGCCTGTGGCAAGGTCAACCAGGATGCCCAGACCATTGTGTAAAAGGTTGACGAAAATCATCGGATTGAGCTTACTTTCCGGAACAATGGCCGAATGGCTGTAGCGCGAAGAACTGACAAAGACGGAATCGCGAAGATGCCGGCGGTCTACCTGCACCACACAAGGCAGGGCGACACTATCATACGAAGTGACATTGGTGCGGATGCTGACCCGCTGGGGGACATCGCTATAGACTACCACATCGGCACGACGGCCGGAAAACAAGGTGGCACACGACGAGAGAAGGCTCGTCGCCCCCAAGCACAGCAACAAAAGACGTATATTCTTCATGATTAAAAAAAGTAGGAGTTAGGAATGTGCCGACTACCGACAACTCCTAACTCCTAACGATTAACACCTAACTATTAGAGATTCGGGTTGATCTTGTTCCACTCAGCGATGGGCGGCACGATGTTCAGCGTCACCAGTTCGTCGCGCATCTTGCAGAGGTGTTCGTAAGAAGCGTCGAGCTTGGCGTTCTCCTCGGGCAGGCCCTGCGGCACCTCGAAGCGAGCTCCGTTCTGGTCGAGCGTGGTCTTCATGGCCATCATGATGTGGTCGTACTTGTCGGTCTTCACATACGTGCCAACGGGGAAGCGGAAAGCCTCACCGCCCATAGCGGCGCGAATCATCTCAACGCTCAGGTAAGCGGGGCTCTGGAACGACGAGCGGCCACGCAGCTTGATGATGGCGGCACCACCCTGGGTGACGTCCTTCTTCATCTGCTCCCACTCCTCGGCGGTGAACTCATCGGTGCCGATGATGTCGGTCAGCTTGCGACCCTTGATCGTGACGTGGCTGCCGAAGACGGCCATCTGCTCGCCATGTCCGCCGTATGTGGCGCAACCGGTGATCTCGCTCTGCATCACACCGAACTTCTTGGCCAGGGCCGACTGCAGACGTGTGGTGTCCAGAGCAGCCAGCGTGGTCACCTGGCTGGGCTTCAGACCGCTGTAGAGCAGCGTCACCAGACCGGTGAGGTCGGCGGGGTTGAAGATGATGACGACGTGCTTCACGTCGGGGCAGAACTTCTTGATGTTCTGACCGAGCTCCTCGGCAATCTTGCAGTTGCCGGCCAGCAGATCCTCACGGGTCATGCCCTCCTTACGGGGAGCGCCACCGCTGGAGATGATATACTTAGCGTTGCGGAATGCTTCCTCAGCATCGGTGGTAGCCGTTATCTTCACGTTGTCGAAACCGCTCTGGCGCATCTCTTCAGCCACGCCTTCGGGTGAGAACACGTCATAGAGACAGATATCGTTTGTCAGACCCATCATCAGAGCGGTCTGAGCCATGTTTGATCCAATCATGCCAGCTGCGCCGACGATGACCAGTTTGTCGTTTGTTAAAAATGCCATTTTACTTTTACTTTTATAAAGGTTGTATTTCTAATTGCGTGCAAAGTTACGCATTTTAGCGGAAACGACCATACATTAGAGTGAAAAATAAAGATAAAAACGTTCAACAAATAAAAAATGGGCTTCTCGTCGTAAACGAAACACCGCTCACATGCATAGCCCCATCACCGCTGAACGAAACTTTTGCACCCCGCAATATTCATCATTCATCATATTGCCTCGTCAGATGCTGTATATAGCGCACCCAAATGCCGCATTTGACATCCAAAAACACAATCTATGGTAGGCCGATGCCTGTCTTTCGAGGAAAAAAGTTGCTCGTTTTGGCTCTCCGGCTCTGTAGAATGCGGAAAAGCCGAGTGATCTTTTGTCAAGATTATTCACAGTCTTTTTGTTGACGACATGCAAAAAAAGCAGCGAAATTTGGATTATTGCATACTTATTTGTACCTTTGCAGCCAGATTATTCTATAAAAAAGAAAATGGCACTGATAAAAGAAGTCAACGGACTCAAGCCCAAATGGGGCAAGAACTGTTATTTTAGCGAGAACGCCACCATCGTGGGCGAAGTGGAAATGGGCGACGAATGCTCGGTATGGTTCAACGCCGTGGTGCGTGGCGACGTGATGTGGATACACATCGGCGACCGCACCAACGTGCAGGACGGTGCCGTGCTGCACACAACGTTCAAGACCGGACCGCTCACCATCGGCAGCGATGTCACCATAGGCCACAACGCCACCATCCACGCCTGCGTCATCCACGACGGGGCACTCATCGGCATGGGCTCCACGCTGCTCGACCACTGCGAGGTTGGCGAAGGAGCCATCGTGGCGGCAGGAGCACTCGTAGTAGGCGGAACGAAGATAGGCCCTCATGAGATATGGGGCGGCGTTCCGGCTAAGTTCATCAAGAAGACACGGCCCGGACAGACCGACAATGCTGCCCACTACGTGGCCTACATGGACTGGTATCGCGACCGCGAAGACTAAAGCCGACAACCGACACAAGACAGACTACAAAAACGACTGAATATGACGAACAAATCAATGGGCATCCTTGTATGCCTCCTGGCTCTAAGCCTCAACATCGCTGCCCAGCAGGCCGACAACTATCGGGGCAGGCTGCGTAACCGTTTCGTCAAGGTAGACGAGACAAACCTCCCCATCGTCTTCATCGACGTGGAGGGCGAGATGATTCTGCGCGACTCGTATATCCTGGCCAAGATGAAGGTGATTGACAACGGCGAGGGGCAGACGAACCACGGCGACACCATCGCCTACCCCGGCCAACACGTCGACTACGAGGGATGTATAGCCCTGAAATACCGAGGCAACTCGTCGTTCGACAGCTCCGACAAGAAGCCATACTCCTTTCGCACGCTGAAGGAAGCCCTCCTTCCCGACGATGGCGGCGAGAAGAAGAAGGTGGAAATACTGGGTATGGGAAAGGACAACAAGTGGGCCTTCATCGCGCCGTGGTGCGACGAGGCGATGTTCCGCGACATCCTGACGTTCGACCTGGCTCGCCCCTGGATGGACTATGTGCCCCACGGACGCTTCTGCGAGCTCTTCCTCGACGGCTACTATTATGGCGTGTATGCCCTCTGCGAGCGTGTCTCGCAGGGTAAGTACCGCCTCGACCTCGAAGATCCGGGCACTCGCGACGGCGACCTCACGGGCGACTATCTCGTGGAGATAGACCGCGACGACGAGCCGAACTATATCTCGCAATACCATCCCTGGGGCGACATGGAGGGCTACAACGAACTGTCGTGGGAGGACATCCACTATCAATACAAGTCGCCCGACGAGGAAGACTGGGCCACCCTGCCCGCCGGAACGCAGCGTGCCCTGCAGCAAGAGATAGACAAGATGGAGAGTTCGTTCCTCGCCGACGACTGGCAGGATCCGGAGGGAGGCTACCGCAACTACATCGACGAGACTTCTTTCATCGACTATCTGCTCTCTACAGAGATAGCCATGAACATCGACGGCTATCGGCTCTCGACCAACCTGTATAAATATAGTAACACGCGCGCGGAGCAGACCGGCATCGACCCACGGTGGAAGATGTCGCTCTGGGACTTCAACATCGCATGGGGCAACGCCAACTATTACCACGGACAGGAGACCGACAAGTGGCACTACGCCATGAACCTGCGCGACCCTTACGACGGACTGCAGGTGCCCTTCTACTGGCACCGCATGGTGTCCGACACGCTCTTCATGCAGAACGTGAAGCTGCGCTGGCAGCAATACAGACAGGGCAACTACTCCGACGAACGACTCTTCGCCACCATCGACTCGCTGGCCAACCTGCTGACAAGCGGCGGTGCTGCAGAGCGTAACGAGCGAGCCTGGGGTATGTACAGCCGTTCGAACATCTGGCCCCTGCCCTATTACCCCTCGTCGTACGACGATGCCGTAGAATACCTCAAAACGTGGACACGCCAGCGGCTGGCCTTCATGGACCAGAGTCTGCGACTGCCACGCGTCATAGAGACCCATCCCATCATGATAGCCAGCGGTTGGAACGCCGACATCGTGGCCGAGAAGTATCCGGCCAGCACATCGACATCGTCGACCGTCGACGGATCGGACCGCGCCTTCTACGCCGAATCGATCAGGAAGAGCGGCGGACTGCCCGACAACGGACGGATTACGTCGGCCAACGAGAATGTGCAGTACATCCTCGGGGAATACTCCGTCAACCAGGCTCTGTCACTGAAAACACCTGGCATGAGCGGCACACTGACCTTCTACACCCCGGTGGAGACGGGCGAGCTCTTTATCCTCGGCACCAGTGGCAACGGCGATGCCAGCGTTTCCATAACGCTGAACTACGCCGACGGCGAGTCGGTGGAACTGGGGAAACACTCCATCCGCGACTGGTCGGTACGCAATCCGCAAGGCGATGAGGCCGTCACGCATCTCGGCAACATCACACGCACCAACAATTCGCTGAGCAGCGACAACCACTACTGCCTCTTCGACTTCTCCGTTCCTGTGGAGAAAGACCGTCCGCTCGCTTCGGTAACGTTCACCTCCACCAATTATGCTTACGCCTCGATCATGGCCCTGTCGGCTCTCTATGAGCCCGTCGTGATACCCACCGACATCCAGATGGCTGAGCAGAACAGCCATGCCGAGCGTACCATCGAAGGCATGTACACCCTCGACGGACAGCGCATCACGGGCGGACAGCAGGCCAAGGGTGTGCTCATCATCCGCTACACCGACGGCACCTCGCGCAAAGTGGTGGTCAGGTAACAGTCCCTATTCTCTAATTCTTTAATTCTTTAATTCTATAATCCGTGATAAAATAGATGAGAAAGAGTGTATTGGTTATATACGCATTGCTGACAGTCGTGATTGCCAGCAATGCACAGACCGACGATGAACGCCGACTGGTGTTCATCATGATGGACGGCATGCGCTGGCAGGATGTCTTCGACGGTGCCGACACAGCCTACGTAAACAATCGCAAGTTTGCCGTCAATCCGAAGGGGCTGTCCGAACTCTTCGTACGCGACACGCAGGAAGAACGACGCGAGGCACTGATGCCCTTCCTTTGGGAAATGATTCGGGACAAAGGATTGGTGATCGGCAACCGCTGGGCCGAATGTCCCATGTCGGTGGAAAACAGTCACTGGTTTTCTTATCCTGGCTACAGCGAAAACCTCTGCGGATGCACCGACGACCATCGCATCACGAGCAACGCCCCCATTGACAACCCCAATATCAACGTCCTGGAGGTGATCAACCAGACTCCTGCCTACCGCGGCAGCGTGATGGCATACGCTTCGTGGGGCACCGTCGACAACATCCTGAACACACGCCGCAACGGCATTCCCTGCGTGGCTGGCTATCACGGACGCGCTGAAGAGCCGCACCTGACGGAGCAGATGCGCTTCATGAACACGATGAAAGATATGATGGTGGAGGAATGGGGCAATGCCACACGCGATATGTTCACGGGCATGTATGCCCTCGAAGCCATGCGCCACCTGCACCCGAAGGTGCTGTATGTCAGCCTCGACGAGACCGACGAATACGGTCACACCGGACGCTACGACCACTATCTGATGGCTGCCCACGCCGACGACCGCATCATCAGCATGCTCTGGCAGCAGGCGCAGAGCGACCCCTTCTACCGCGACCGCACCACCTTCGTCATCGCTACCGACCACGGACGGGGCATGGGCGACCACTGGACCGACCATGGCGCCATCACCGAACGCTCGGGCGAGACGTGGCTGGCCGCCTTCGGACCGGGCATCCCACATCTGGGGGAAGTCGTCGGCAGAGGACCGTTCCAGAACACACAGATAGCGGCCACCATCGCCTGTCTGCTCGGCGTGACATTTCAGCCGGCAGGACAGGAGGTAGGGCCGCCGCTCTTCTTCGTGAAGTAAGCTTCTACTCCTACTTTAGAACTCGTCGGGATAGTACTTCTTAAGGAACGAAATCATGTCGAACTCGCCACCTGCGAACTTCGGCGTGCCACCGAACTTTGCGGGCTCGTCGGTCAGCTTCAGCACAAACTTCTCTCCATCCCAGGTCTGCGTAGCCTCCAGATGATAGATGTTGTCCGTCTCTACCATCTGGATGCTCTTACCCAAGTGGGGCAGCATGTGGCGGCAAAACAGACCGTCGGGGATGCCTTCGTAGGGCGAAATGTCCGGTCGCGGCGTGAGAACATGCGTGGCGGGGTCGTATTCGTAGAACCGGATCGACAGAGCCGGATAGGCGTGCAGCTGGTTGACGGCAAGCAGGCTGTGGCCGTTGTTCATGCGCCAGTAGCAGCATTCCACGGCACGATAGTCGCCTTCAGAGGCGTTGCCAGCCCCCCATCCAGCGAGGATATAGCCATTAGGCACGTCAATCTCCAACACGTCGATCTCGTTGTTGGCCGGCATGCGTATACTGGCACCAAGGGTGGTGAGCAGCGGTGAGCGCGAAGCATCGCAAACGGCAATGACAAAGTCGCGGATTGTGGGCTTCTTCACATCGGCAGGCAGCGTCAGCGGTTTCTCGTCCCAATCCCAGTCGGTATACTCATCTTCACCTTCCGTGCCGTCGCCACACTCACAATCACCGTCGTGGTCATGGTCGGCCTCGTCGAAATCGCCTGGGTCTTGCCATGTGCAGTCGTTGTCAATGACCATGTCGGTATCGCCAATCTGCGCCATCGGGTGGTTAATCTTGCAGTTGTTCATCGTGATGGGGTTGCCAAAGACGCTAAACAAGCTGCCTACATTGTCGTGGATGTCGCACGAATTGAAGGTAACGTTCTTGCAGTAAGAAACGATGAGCAGCCCGTACTCGCGACAGTTGTACATGTTGCAGTTGTTGAACGTAACGTTGTTGCAGTGCTGCAGCGTCATGATCTGATAGCTGCAGTCGCGGATGATGGTGTTCTCGCAGACGATGCCGTCCGAGCGTTCCGCACCGATGCCTTCCGTTCCGCAGCCGTAGAGGTCGCAACCCTCGATGCGCGAATTTCTACATTCAGCCAGACGGACTACCCCACCCTCGCAGTAGCCCGACTCGGTATGTCCGAGCGTGAGGTTACGCAGCGTGATATCGTCGCAGTTGAAGAAGGCCAGCACATAGGCATAGCGAGGCTCTACGATGATGCCGGCCATCTCGCCCTCGCCCTCGATGGTGAGGTTCTTGAAGCCTGCCATGTCGAGCTCGTTGCCGTCGAAGTGGTCGTGATAGCCCAGCGTGGGTGTGGTGAACTCGTCGAATCTGCCGGCGTAGGTGTCGAACGGGCTCAGGCCCAGCTCCTTCATCTTGGCATCGTCCTGCAGGACGGGCGAGAGTTTCAGCACGGTGTATTCCGGGATGACGATGCGTGTATCGTTAGCCAGCGCCCGGATGAACTGCTCGGCCGTCTCTACGCGCACCGTCTTTTGCTTCTTCGCTGCGGCAGCATCCTGCATGCCCATCAGCATGGCCAGCAAGGCCAGGAAAAATATCTTCTTCATATCGTTCGTGTTAAGCGTTTACAGAAAATGGAGGGCATCCGCGACCATGGCGGGTGCCCTCCAATTTGTCATTGCACCA
>CAMORS010000051.1 GCA_946624005.1 uncultured Prevotella sp.
ATGGCGGAGCATGTTGACGAGTGGGCTGCCCGCGGAAGAAAGAATCTGTGGGGACAAACCGTCTACGTTCAAGAAATGCAATCGGAAGCTGGTGCTGCTGGTGCCGTTCACGGGTCGCTGCAAGCCGGTGCCCTGACAACAACGTTCACGGCCTCGCAAGGTCTGCTGCTGATGATTCCTAATATGTACAAGATTGCCGGTGAGCTCATCCCCTGCGTCTTCGACGTGTCGGCTCGTACACTGGCTTCGCATGCCTTGTGCATCTTCGGCGACCATCAAGACGTGATGGCTTGCCGCCAGACTGGTTTCGCCATGCTCTGCGAAGGTTCCGTACAGGAAGTGATGGACCTCACGGCAGTGGCTCACCTGGCTACGCTGGAGACATGCGTGCCCTTCATCAACTTCTTCGACGGCTTCCGCACATCTCACGAATACCACAAGGTAGAGATCATGGATCAAGAAGACATCCGGCCGCTGGTCAACTACGAGTACATCAAGCGTTTCCGCGAACGTGCCATGTCGCCTGAGCGCCCCGTCACCCGCGGTACGGCAGAGAATCCCGAATCGTTCTTCACTCACCGTGAGGCTTGCAACAGCTATTACAATAGTGTGCCCGAGGTTGTGGAGAAGTATCTGGGCGAGATTTCCAAGATTACCGGACGCGAATACCACCTCTTCTCGTATTATGGTGCTGAGGATGCCGACCGCATGATCATCCTCATGGGTTCGGCCACCGACGCAGCACGCGAGGCCATCGACTACCTGAATGCTCAGGGTCAGAAGGTGGGTATGATCAGTGTTCACCTGTATCGTCCGTTCTCTGTGAAGCACCTCCTCGAGGCCGTTCCTAAGACGGTGAAGCGCATTGCCGTGCTCGACCGCACGAAGGAACCCGGTGCCAATGGCGAACCGCTCTACCTCGACGTGAAGGATGCCTTCTACGATTGTGAGAACCGCCCGATGATTGTCGGCGGACGCTATGGTCTTGGTTCGCGCGACACCACGCCGGCTCAGATCATCTCTGTTTTCAACAACCTTGCCCTGCCCGAACCGAAGAACCACTTCACATTGGGTATCATCGACGACGTCACCTTCACCAACCTCCCCGAGGTTGAGGAGATTCCGCTCGGCGGCGAAGGCATGTTCCAGGCCAAGTTCTTCGGCATCGGTGCCGATGGTACGGTCGGTGCTAACAAGAACTCGGTGAAGATTATCGGTAACAACACCGATAAGTATTGCCAGGCCTACTTCGACTACGACTCGAAGAAGTCGGGCGGCTACACTTGTTCGCACCTCCGCTTCGGCGATACGCCTATCCGTTCAACCTACTTTGTGACAACGCCCAACTTCGTGGCTTGCCACGTTCAGGCTTATCTCCACATGTATGATGTTACACGCGGACTGCAGAAGAACGGCACTTTCCTGCTCAACACTATCTTCGAGGGCGAGGAGCTCATCCGCTTCATTCCCAACAAGGTGAAGCGCTATTTCGCCAAGAACAACATCACCGTCTACATCATCAATGCCACCAAGATTGCTCAGGAGATTGGATTGGGCAACCGCACCAACACCATCCTGCAGTCGGCCTTCTTCCGTATCACGGGCGTTATCCCCGTTGACCTCGCTGTCGACAAGATGAAGGAAGCCATCCAGAAGTCGTACGGAAAGAAGGGTGAAGACGTGGTCAACAAGAACTACGCTGCCGTCAACCGCGGTGGAGAGTACACTCAGCTGGAAATCGATCCCGAATGGGCCAACCTCCCTGACGACGAGGTGGTAGAGGACGATGCACCTGCTTTCATCAAGGAGCTTGTTCGCCCGCTGAACAGCCAGATTGGCGAATATCTGAAGGTGAGCGACTTCGTGAAGCACAACACCGTCGACGGAACCTGGCAGACAGGAACCGCTGCCTACGAGAAGCGCGGTGTGGAGACGATGGTGCCTGTTTGGAATATCGACAACTGTATCCAGTGCAACCAGTGTGCTTATGTTTGTCCGCACGCTGCCATCCGTCCCTTCGTCTTTGACAACAAGGAGGTGAAAGGCTACGAGGGCAACACCATCGAGATGAAGGCTCCAGCAGCCATGAAGGGTATGCACTTCGCCATCCAGGTGTCTGTGCTCGACTGTCTGGGATGTGGCAACTGTGCCGACATCTGCCCGGGCAACCCGAAGACAGGCAAGGCCCTGACGATGGTTCCCTTCAATCCCTACGACGAGAATGTCAAGACCGAATCGAAGAAGTGGGACTATTGCGTGAAGCAGGTCAAGTCGAAGCAGCACCTCGTAGACATCAAGCAGAGCGTCAAGAACTCGCAGTTCGCACAGCCGCTCTTCGAGTTCTCGGGAGCTTGCTCTGGTTGCGGCGAGACACCTTATGTCAAGCTGATCAGCCAGCTCTTCGGCGACCGCGAGATGATAGCCAACGCCACGGGATGCTCCAGCATCTATTCTGCTTCGAGCCCCTCTACTCCCTACACGACGAACGCCAAGGGTCAGGGTCCAGCCTTCAACAACTCGCTCTTCGAGGACTTCTGCGAGTTTGGTATGGGTATGGTCATGGCCAACAAGAAGATGAAGCAGCGTGTGGCCAACCTGCTCACCCTCGCCACTCAGGAGGTATGCCCTGCCGCCTTCCGCGCATTGGCAAAAGAATGGATTGAGAACCGCGACGACGCTGAGAAGACCATCGAGCTGGCTCCGAAGCTCCGCAAGTATATCCACAGCCGTGCCGAGGCAGGCTGCTCCTTCTGCCAAGAGCTGACAACACTCGACCACTACCTCGTGAAGCGTTCGCAGTGGATTATTGGTGGCGACGGTGCCAGCTACGACATCGGCTACGGTGGTCTCGACCACGTCATTGCCAGCGGCGAGGATGTCAACATCCTTGTGCTCGACACCGAGGTGTACTCCAACACCGGTGGTCAGGCTTCGAAGGCTACGCCGATGGGTGCCATCGCACAGTTTGCCGCACGTGGTAAGCGCGTCCGCAAGAAGGATCTTGGTCTCATCGCCTGCAGCTATGGCTATGTCTACGTTGCTCAGATTGCTATGGGTGCCGACCATGCACAGTGCCTGCGTGCCATCCGCGAGGCCGAGGCTTATCCCGGACCGAGCGTCGTCATTGCCTATGCTCCCTGTATCAACCACGGCCTGAAAGCCGGTATGGGCAAGAGCCAGGAAGAGGAGAAGAAGGCTGTCGAGTGTGGCTACTGGCATCTCTGGCGCTTCAATCCCGCATTGGCAAGAGAAGGTAAGACACCGTTCGTCTTGGATTCGAAGGAGCCCGACTGGACAAAGTTCCACGACTTCCTCATGGGCGAGGTGCGCTACAACTCGGTGCACAAGCTGTTCCCCGACGAGGCTGAGGAGCTCTTCGCCAACACGAAGCGTTCGGCTCGTATCCGCTATAAGGACTATCTCCGCAAGTCGCAGGAAGACTGGACCATCCAGTAAGACGTGACACATTATCAATAGCAAGCGGCGCACCCGTCATCCGGATGCGCCGCTTATTTTTGTTTTTGAGAAGGCCCCCTATATCTGCCACTTGGGACTCCTCCCCTTTTGGATTCCCCCTATATCTGCCACACGGGGCTCCTCCCCTTTGGGGAGGTTGGGAGGGGTGAATTCACCTCGTCACCCTGCCAATCCACGAGGCGATATCGTCTAACACTTCGGGGGCGAAGGTCTCTTCTATCTGACGATATTCTCCCGGCAGGCCAGTCGTGCTATGCTGGAAGAGATGGTTGAGCGATGGATATTCCTTGACAAGATTCTTCTTCGACGGACGCAACAACTGCCTGATGGCAGCAAGATTGAGTTCGGAGACAACCTGGCAGTCGTTGTCGCCATTCATGGCAAGGACGGGACAGCGTGTCTTGCGAATGTCGTCGGAAGGGTCGTAGTCGATGAACCAGCGCAGCCATGCTGACTGCTGTACGGCAGGCTGCTTTCGGTATGCCTCCACAGTCATGTTGGAAGGCAAGCCCGACAACTTCATGAAGCGGTTGGCCTGCACTGTCAATAGGGTATCGCCCTTCACTCCGGGAGCAGCCAACGCTACGACGAAATCGGCTTTCTTTTGCGCTCCGAGCACGAAGGCGATAGTGCCACCCTCACTGTGTCCGAGACAACCCACCTTACCGAAACACTTCATCGACCGAAGGAAATCCAGTCCGGCAGCGGCATCGCGCGTAAAGTCTTCGGTGGTGGCATTCTTCACATCGCCACCGACGGAAGCTCCCGTAGCACGGTCGTCGTAGCGCAACGAGGCAATGCCGCGTCGCGCCAGATAGTCGGCAATAACGAGGAAGGGTTTATGGTCGAAGATCTCCTCGTCGCGATTCTGCTGTCCGCTGCCCGTCACCATCAGCACCACGGGCACCCTACCCTTCTTCATTTTCTCGAAACCTTGTGGATAAGTGAGTGTTCCGGCGAGTGTTGCCCCGTCGGCCTCATTACGGAAGCTCACCTCTTCCGTCGTGTAGGGATAAGGCTCTGCGGGCATCTGCGGGCGTTTCAGCTCTTCTCTGTCGAGCACCAAGGGGAACGTCATGCCGCGCTGCGTAAACGTGCCGTCGAGCTTGCCTTCCTTCAGCCGTGCCCTGTAGGTAGCACCAACCATCTCCACCTTCACGGCCACGGAGTCGTCAGAGAGAAATTCCTTGAAACAGCTGATGCCTTTGGCTCCCTGGTCAGGACTGTCGAGCGATGCCAGGATATAGCCGTCGGCTTGTTCCAAGTGAAGCACGAGCGTCAGCTTCACGCCCATAGCGTTGAGCTTGCCTGACCATGTGCCGACAAGCTGTGATGTCGGCTGTACTTGTGCCTGCCCCGTCAAAGCGGCGGCGAGAAGCAGCCCACCAATCATCATTCTCTTTTTCATCATTCAGGTAGTATTTTTGGAGTTCAGGAGTTCAGGAGTTTAGGAGTTCAGGAGTTAGTAGTTCAGGAGTTCAGGAGTTCAGACAATAGCAAAAAGCATCACTTCGTAGTGATGCTCTGATAAGCCACAAGACGATCGGTACGGCCACCCTGCGCACGATAGTAGACCAGAGCCTGATAGGTATTCTCCGTCTGGTAGAAGTCGCCCTCGGTGGGCATTGTCTTGACAGCCCCCTGACGGTCGATCATCAGATACTGATAGGAGTAATAGCCCAGCTTCTGCATCACGACAGCTTCATATTGGCGCAGCTCGTCGTTGTAGAGCATCTCGTATTGAGGTTCGAAGCGATCGTAGGTCCATGCGCCATTGAGGAACACGCGACCGTCGACGGGTTCGTCGCAGCGCAGCACATAGTGCACCATGACGTAGTCGGAGAGACGGTCGTTCTCATAGTTGTCGCTGTTGCGGATATAGAACGCGCCGTTGGCATCCTCGTCGTAGACGTAGTTGCGACGCGGCTCGTCGACGAAGAGGTAGGCGTTGACATACTCACCGTCCCACCGCAAGCGGTCGATGCCCATCGAAGGGCGGTCGACATCGAGCACTTCAAACTTACGATACTCATTGCCGGCCGTGAAGATGAGGTCGCGGCAATGCGTCCATATCAATATCTTGCCGTTCACCATTGCGTAGGGAACGTTGATTTTCGCATTGTCCCACCGACCGTTCTGCATCACGACAGTCTTGATCTGGTCGCGTGGATTGTTCACGATGACGTTGGCCATATTCAGCTGCAAGTCAACCTGTTGGTGACGATGGTTAACGTCAATGTCCGTGTTTGTCGTCACCTTCAGACCCACGTTCATTGCATCCTCGCTGACCATGAAGCAGGCGGCGAGCACGGGCTCGGCGTCGTTGTTCTCGTCGTAGACCGTCAGCCGATAGTTGCCACTCATCTTCAGGCGGCACTGGCGGTTGGGAATCTGCAGCCGATAGTGGGTGTAGAGCACGTTGGTGTTGAGCGATTCCTCGATGTCGTCGATGGTGTTTCCCTCAGCGAAGCCACTGACATACTCGCTGCTGAAGAGTCCTTCCGTTGGCGTCCAGTCGGCTTCGCAATGCTCTACCTTATATGTATAGCGACGATATTCGTGTGTCAGGTCGTCGAAGTCGATGTTGATCACCTCCGAGCCACCCAGCTGGATGACGGGCAGGTCCATCCATCGCGTGCCGGCCACCACCTGCAGCGAGGCGATGTCGGGGCTAAACACTTCGTGTCGCTGAGCTTGCACAGACTGAACGTTGAACATGGAACATGGAACATGGAACAACGAACAAATCGCATTGACCAATGGCCAACAACATAAAAGCATAAGCAGCGACAAGCGCATTAAGGAACACGACTTCATAGCTCTCACTCCCAATTTTCCTATTCTCTGATTCGTGATAAAATAAAAAAGTGAGGGCGTGGCAGAAGTCAGCTGATTGTTGTGACAGCATGGGGCTTTTTGCCACGCCCTCGTCATCGTTGTTTTTACTTGATAGCAGCCACGCCGGGCAGCTCCTTACCCTCGATGGCTTCGAGCAGAGCACCACCGCCGGTAGAGATGTAGCTCACCTGGTCGGCCATGCCGAACTTGTTGATGCAAGCCACAGAGTCGCCGCCGCCGATGAGCGAGAAGGCTCCGTCGGCTGTTGCCTTGGCAATGCTCTCGGCAATGGCCTTCGAACCACCGATGAAGTTGTCGAACTCGAACACACCGGCAGGACCATTCCAAAGGATAGTCTTGGCGCCCTCGATGGCTTTGGCAAAGAGCTTGCGCGTCTCGGGACCGGCATCCAGGCCTTCCCAGCCCTCGGGGATGGCGTTGGCCGGACATACCTGTGTGTTGGCGTCGTTGGCAAACTTGTCGGCAGCGATGCAGTCGGTGCCCAGCACGAGGTTGACATTGTTCTCCTTGGCCTTCTTGATGACATCGAGCGCCACGTCAAGCTTGTCCAGCTCCACGATAGAATTGCCGATCTCGCCACCCATCGCCTTGGCGAAGGTGAAGGTCATACCGCCGCAGAGAATAAGGTTGTCCACCTTGCCTAAGAGGTTCTCGATGATGCCAATCTTGGTCGACACCTTCGAGCCACCCATGATGGCTGTGAACGGACGACGGATGTTGCTCAGGATGTTGTCGACGGCCTGCACCTCTTTCTCCATCAGCAGACCGAGCATCCTACAGTCTTTGTCGAAGAATTCGTCGATGACGGCCGTAGAAGCGTGCTTGCGATGAGCCGTTCCGAAGGCATCCATCACGTAGACGTCGGCATACGAAGCGAGCTTCTTGGCAAACTCTTTCTGCGAAGCTTTCATCAGCTTTTTGGCCTCGTCGTATTCGGGCGTACCCTTCTCTACACCGACGGGCTTGCCTTCCTCCTCGGGATAGAAGCGCAGGTTCTCTAAGAGCAGGGCCTCACCGGGCTTCAGTGCCTCTGCCTCGGCTGTAGCGTTGGCGCAGTCGGGAGCAAACTTCACCTCCACACCGAGAGCGTCGCTCACGGGCTTCACAATCTGCGAGAGCGAGAGCTTCATGTTCACCTTGCCCTTCGGTTTGCCCATGTGGCTCATCATGATGACGGCACCACCGTCGTTCAGGATCTTCTTCAGCGTAGGCAGTGCACCGCGGATGCGGGTGTCGTCGGTCACTTCTCCATTCTCGTTCAGGGGCACGTTGAAGTCAACGCGCACGATTGCCTTTTTACCGGCAAAATTAAATTCATTGATTGTCATATTATCCTTTATTTTTGATTTGATGAATATATTTTCCAAATTCAACATGCAAAATTACATATTTATATTGGTATTCCGCACATTATCAACAAATATTTCAATATTTTTTGCAAATCAACGCCCCTGCCATCAGCGGCAGACTACGTTGCAATTTACCGCTAACAGCGATGCAATTTGCGGCAAACAGCGATGCAATTTGCGGCAAACGCCAACACTACCTTAATAATGTAGTGAGACTACCTTATTAATGTAGTCAGACTACTTTATTAATGTAGTGCGACTACATTATTAATGTAGTGTCGCAATCTGCGGCATATTGCATCTCATTCTGCCGTTAATCATTGCTAAAATGTTCGGCTGTTGTGCGTGCAATTCGATAATAATTCGTACATTTGCAATCGTATGTGAACAAGATTGACTAAACAAACAACAATAACAGCAACAACAATGGCAAAAGTAGTAGATTTCAAGTATGCTCCGATGTTCCAGCTCGGCGAGGACAAGACGGAGTATCGCCTCCTGACGAAGGAGGGAGTGACAACCAGCGAGTTTGAAGGCCACGAGATAGTGAAGGTGTCGCCCGAGGCACTCACGCTGCTGGCCCAGCAGGCCTTCCACGACGTGGAGTTCATGCTGCGCCGCGAGCACAACCTGCAGGTAGCACAGGTGCTCAGCGACCCCGAGGCATCGGAGAACGACAAGTATGTGGCCCTGCAGTTCCTGCGCAATGCCGAAACGGCATGCAAGGGCGTGCTGCCTTTCTGCCAGGACACCGGCACAGCCATCATCCACGGTGAGAAAGGACAGCAGGTGTGGACGGGCTTCGAAGACGAAGAGGCCCTCTCGCGCGGTGTCTACAACACCTTCACGCAGGACAACCTGCGCTATTCGCAGAACGCTCCGCTGACGATGTACGACGAGGTGAACACCCGTTGCAACCTGCCCGCACAGATCGACATCGAGGCTTGCGAGGGTGCAGAGTATCGTTTCGTCATGGTAGCCAAAGGTGGCGGTTCAGCCAACAAGACCTACTTCTACCCCATGACGAAGGCCACCATCCAGAACGAGGGAACGCTCATCCCCTTCCTCGTGGAGAAGATGAAGAGCCTTGGAACGGCTGCCTGCCCTCCCTACCACATCGCATTCGTCATCGGCGGCACCTCGGCAGAGAAGAACCTGCTCACGGTGAAGCTCGCCTCGATCAAGTATTACGACAACCTGCCCACTACGGGCGATGAGACGGGACGTGCCTTCCGCGACATCGACCTGGAGAAGAAGCTGCTGCTCGAAGCCCACAAGATTGGTCTGGGCGCACAGTTCGGCGGTAAGTATATGGCCCACGACATCCGCGTTGTCCGTCTGCCGCGTCACGGCGCATCGTGCCCCATCGGTATGGGCGTGAGCTGCTCGGCCGACCGCAACATCAAAGCTAAGATCAACCGCGACGGCGTATGGCTCGAGAAGATGGACAACAACCCCGGCGAACTGATTCCTGCTGAATATGCCAAGGCCGGCGAAGGACAGAACCAGATTGTCATCGACCTGAACCAGGGTATCGATGCCGTCCGCAAGGAGCTGACGAAATATCCTGTCTCGACACGCGTCAACCTGAAGGGCACCATCATCGTGGCCCGCGACATCGCTCATGCCAAGCTGAAGGCCCGCCTCGATGCCGGTGAGGAGATGCCGCAGTATTTCAAGGACCACCCCGTGCTCTATGCCGGACCGGCCAAGACGCCCGAAGGCTATCCTTGCGGTTCGATGGGTCCGACGACGGCCAACCGCATGGATCCCTATGTGGATGAGTTCCAGGATCATGGTGCTTCGTTGGTGATGATTGCCAAAGGCAACCGTTCGCAGGTAGTCACCGACGCTTGTAAGAAGCACGGCGGCTTCTATCTCGGCAGCATCGGTGGTGTGGCAGCAGTGCTCTCGCAGTCGAGCATCAAGTCGATTGAGTGTGTCGAATATCCCGAGCTGGGCATGGAAGCCATCTGGAAGATCGAGGTGGAAGACTTCCCCGCCTTCATCCTCGTCGACGATAAGGGCAACGACTTCTTCCAGCAGCTGAAGCCCTGGCCCGCAACCTGCTGACCATCTCAACCAACTCAACGACCATGATGACCATCGAGAGTATATACCTATATATAATGGTGGCGGCGGCATTTAGCCTGCTCATCACCGGACTGATTCTCGCCTTCGTCAAGACACCCTCCGACGGACGGGCTGTCAAGTATCGCAAGGCGAAGCGAACGCTCACGGGAGCCGTTATCTTATTGGGCGTTTTCAATCTGCTGCAGGTGGGCTACGACAACCACGGCACGGTCAGCTTTCTCGGACCGTGCCTGGCTTTGGCTGTCAGCTATCTGCAGGCCATGCTCTTCACGATGGCCATCATGGTGCTGATACGACCCGAACAGGTGACGTGGCGCAACATCGTCATACAGATGGGCGCCATCGTCGCCGTCGAGGCGTTGCTCGTCGGCGGCTTCTGCTTGCTCGGTGAGCATACGTTCCTCTACGTCTACGAGTTCTGCATCATCATCTATCTCCTGCAGTTGGCATTCTATACACGATGGTTCCTGAAGGGCCGACAGGTGTTTCTGCAGCAGGTGAGCCAGTATTACGAAGAAGACGAGATAGAGCGCGGACTGCGCTGGATATTCGTCATCTTCTGGTTTGCGCTTGCCGTAGGACTGCTCTCGCTGCTGATGGTGTTCAACAACAGGATGGTCGACCTCTGTCTTACCGTGGCTTTAGCCATCTTCTACGCGCTCTTTGCCGCCAGTTTCATCAACTATGGCCTCAGTGCGCCCATCATCCTGCCCGCCATCTATCAAAACTTGGAACGACCGAAGGCCTCGAAAGCGCAGCAAGACGAGAACCTGACGAAGCTCGAGGTGTGGATCAAGAACAAGGGCTATCTCAACAACGACCAGGCCGTCAAGGACATAGCCATGCAGATGGAAATGACAACCGACCAACTGCACCAGTATTTCCACGATGTCGTGGGTGAGGAATTCCGCACGTGGCGTGTACGTCGGCGCATCGACGAGGCCAAGCTTCTGATGAAGCAACACCCTGGGCTGACCACCACCGAAATAGCCAAAATGTGCGGTTTCAACGATCGAAGCTTCTTCTATCAGCAGTTCCGCCGCTTCGGCGGAACAAGCGTCACCGACTATCGACGGTCGCTATAATCACACCATTTCCCAAAAACGCCGCATTCACCGCACCTAATCATGTGTGCTGTTGCGGGCGGAAACGCTGTTCCGCCCCTACACTGCCATCTATGCGCTAACGTAGGAGGCCACGCTTCCTAACGTGGCACCTGCCACCGATGCATACGTAGGAGGTCACGCTTCCTAACGTGGCACCTGCCACCGATGCATATGTAGGAGGTCACGCTTCCTAACGTGACACCAACCACCGATGCATATGTAGGAGGTCACGCTTCCTAGCGTGACACCTGCCACGTATTCTGCCACCTATGTGCTGTTGCGACGCTAGGAAGCGTCGCCTCCTACACTGCCACTTATTCGCTGTTGCGACGCTAGGAAGCGTCGCCTCCTGCAGTGTAGAGTTTTGAAGAAAAATGTGTGGAGTTTTGAAGAAACAGTGTGGAGTTTTCGCCTGAAAGCGAAAACTCCACACATGTTTTTTTGGAGATACGGGACAAAATGTTTAACTTTGCGCTATAATTCAACCCTTAAAATTTAAGAGAATATGAGAACAAAGTACACTTTCCTCGTCGCTTTAGCGGCGATGCTCTTCCCAATCAGTGTGTTGGGAGGGGTAAATCCGATTGACATCACCTTCTCGCCCGACGGCGAAGGCTCGACGGTGGAGACGGTGACCGTGACCAATCTGACGCACACCGACATTACGCCCGTGACGCTCAACGGCACGGACATCTTGCGGCTCGTCGATCCCAATGCGGTGGCAACGGCCATCGAGAACGTCAGAGAGACGGTCAGTATCACACAGCCCATCCTGACACCCAACCCCTCGATGGCCGACGGTACGCTCATCTTCGATGCCCTAGAGGCCGGTCCGGTGCGCATCAGCATCTGCACCACCGACGGCAAGCTGCTCGAAACGGCAACGCTCAACGTAGAGAAAGGGCGCAACACAGCCTTCATTCCCTCGCAGCACCCCGGTATATACCTTGTTAATATAGAGGGACGGGGCATCAAAGCCAGCACGCGATGGATTTGCGGAGGTTCGCTGTCGGCCAGCCACATCGCTTTAGGTGGTGCCGCCCAGTGGGCCAACTTGAGTCTGCCCGTGAAGGAAACGACGACAGCAACACCGGAAAATAACGATGAAATGGGCGAAAATGGACGATTGGAGGCATCGGCCAACGTGGTGCGGATGAACTTCTACGAAGGCGACATCCTGCGCTTTGAAGCCTCCTGCGGACAGATGACAACCATCGTCGTGAATGCTCCGGAACGCAGCCACAGCATACCCTTCTACTTCTATCCCTGTGTCGACAAGTCGGGCAACAGCTACCCCATCATCGAGGCAGGCGGCCTGCTCTGGATGGCAGAAGACCTCAAGAGCCAGAGCGACGTGACCATCTTCTACGGCAACGAGACGGCCGACTGGGCCAGTGCCAAGCAGAACGGCGAGTCGAACAACATGGCGATGGTGGTCAGCGACGACGATGTCTACTACACTTACGCTGCCGCACGCAAGGCATTGCCCGAAGGCTGGGCACTCCCCTCGCTGAGCGAGCTGGAGCAGGTGGTGCGCAACCTGGGCGGCTATGAGGTGGTAGGCGACAAGATGAAGCGCGCAGGCAAGGGCGACAGCGATGCCTTCCGAGACAAACGCAACGCTAACCCCGATTCGCTGCAGTTAGGCATCAGGCCGAAAGGCTATGTCGGCGAAGACGGCGTCATCACCGACACCAACAGCGGCTTTATCCTCACCGCTACCCGCGAAAAGCAGAAAGCCATCTTCTTGAAAATCAGCAACGGCACCGCAGCAGCCACTATCAACGGCGATGCACCGGGTAGTGCCAAGCCAGAGAACGGACTGGCCAGCTATGCCGCCGTGCATGTGCGTGGTGTCCGTCCGGCTCCCAGCGCTTACACTGACATGATGAGCAAGCTCTACAACGCTCAGCAGAGCAAGCAGAATGGCCCGCTCCGCGTAGAGAGTGCGGATGATGAGAACCCCTACACCGGCGAGGTGAACCCCTACACCGGCACGCCCTGCGGCGACTACTACGTCGTAGACCAGTCGACCAAGCAGATTGTAATGGACGTGATGGGACAGAAATGTATGCACTGGACCGGTCCCAGCGACTCTTATGTTCCTTGGGGACAAGACGAAAACTATTTCGGAACCGTCTTTGTAAATGCGAAGGAAGGCACAGTTACGCAGAAGCATCCTGAAGGCGACTGGATGTTCAATGCTCAAGGAGAGCGTTTGAACAATACCCGACTGAAGAAGTTCAGTCAGCAGAAGGTGGAAGACGGAACATACAACACGCTGAAGGTTACCTACGACGTAACCATCCGCAACTATGAAAACGACGGCTCGACCAACACGCACTGGATGGCCCGCGACCTGGAGGGCAGAGATGGTACGCTCACGCTGGAAGTATTCGGCAACGCCGACACCGACTTTGCTCTGCAGAAGACCATCACACTGCCCGGCACGTATGTCATGCCGGAATTCGACGGCAACCCAAACAATGACGAAGCAAACTGGTCGGAAGACCTCCGCGTCGAAGAGTTCTACATGAAGCGACTGAACCTGCTGTGTGCCGACTTCAACAACGATGGTGTCGACGACGTGGTAGTGGGTTTCTGCGGCGATTGGAAGGTGTTCGACGGCAAGGACTACACGACGCTACTGGCTGAACGTACGTTCGATACCAGTTGTGTGCGTGCTTGCGTGGGCGACCTCGACGAAAACGGCTATTCTGACTTAGGAATCATCTATGAGAACGAAGGCGAGAATCTCATTCAGGTGCGCGTACTCCTCAACGACATCAAGAAGTTTGATGCCCGTCAGAACACGGTATTAGACGATGTGGCCGACTACTCCAAGTCGCTTGAGCATGTAGGTGTCAATGGCGCTACGCCTTTCCTCGACATCAAGTTCGACGACATCACGAACACGGGTAAGTCGGTGCTTTGCTTAACGGTGCCTAACCGCCACATCGAGAAAAAAGCGAAGTCGGCCTTCTATATCTTGAATAGAGCCAATAACAATACGCTACAGACGGCCTATAAGTTTGAAGAGGAACCGAAATATCCACTCCGCAACAGTGGACATGACTGGGGAAGCGACTACTCTAGCACCAATACGAACAGCACGATTGCCGTGGTACATACGCAAGGCATGGGTGCTCGTCCTGACATCTTGCTGCGCAATGGACTCTACCGCTTTGACGACAGCAACAATTTGGAACCTGTCGACATAGGTGGTCACAAGGAAGAGGGAACACTCCTCGATGCTGCCATCCTGAGCGACTGTGTGGCTGTAGGCCGGTTCACGGACGACCTGGAGGAAGGCCGCGAGCAGCTGGCTTACTTCGGGACTACGATGTGGGGTACCTACTCTAAGAAATGGACTAACTCTGCCGGCGACGTTCTCAGCAGGGGATTCCGCGGCTACGTGGAATTGCTGACCCCGACGGTGGCAGGCAGCACCACGAAGATGACGCGCAAGGAGCTGTATAGCGGCCAGATTGGTTCGGTCTGCTGGTGGACGAAAGACGGCGACTATCACTTTGGTGCCGTGCTGCCCGCCTTCTGTGCTACCTCTTATACCAACATCGACACCCGCCGCTATAAGTTTGTCTCGTGCCAGGCCACGATGAGTGAGCCGCGCATCAAGTTCGCACTGGCCGCAGCTCCTTACTGGGGTAAGGTGCCACCGGGCTATGACAATGCCGGCGAAGACTACGACTATGGTGAGATTGCACCTTCGACAGAATGGGTTACGAGCAGCAGCTCTACCGAAGTGACGGAGAACTCGAACGGTACATCGGCCAAAGTGATCTTCGGCTACGAGCAGGAGAACAAGGTTTCGGTGTTCGGTGTTGAAATCGGAAAATATGGCTTCGAGTTTGAGACAAACATCAGCTACGACTGGGAGAAGAGCGTCTCTGAAGGCACTACCTACGCCTTCGAATCGGGCTGCTCAGCCGGACGCGACAACAAGGTGGGACTGACGATGACACCCGTATGGCTCTACACCTACGAGTGCATCGAGAGCAACGATCCCGACAACATCGGCATGACCGTTGTCTGCGGTGCTCCCTCTTATCCTCGCGACCTGGAACTCTCACAGACTGACTATATGTTGCTGCGCGGCGACCGCGACGATATTCCCGATATCAGTTCTATCTTCACTCACACACCGGGCGATCCTCTCACCTATCTGAACAACCCCGACAAAGTGGAGACTACAACGAACATCATCTGGAGCAACAACAACAAAGACCAGTATTCGACAACCGGATCGGACGGAACGAAGTCGTTCTCCATCGAGGTGAGCCGTGAGAACTCCACCACGACGACCAACACCTTCAGCCTCGACATGTCGCTCGTCGGCTTTGTCGGTGCCTTCAACCACACCATCAAGGCTGGTTTCGGCATGGGCTACAACCATTCGTGGTCGAGCACGTACACCACTGGCTATGGTACCACCGTCACCGGCACCGTTCCTCTGCCGAAGCGCCTGGGCGATGTGCCGATGTTCGACTGGAACATGTGCCGCTACAGCGTCAAGGTGGGTGGACAGGAGTTCCCCGTGGTCAACTATATTGTAAAGAACGTCCGTAAACCCATCTAACGTATTTACAGGCTCTTGAACAAACAAAACAGCTATATTCTTATCGGTCGCTAATGGTTTCTGACCCTATCAGAGATGGTCTCTGACCCTGTCATTGATGGTCTCTGACCCTATCAAAGATGGTCTCTTACCCTGTCATTGATGGTCTCTGATAGGGTCAGAGACCATCTTTGGCAGATGTACTGTTTTCCTTCAATTTATTTTTGTCGGGAAAAACACCCAACACCTCACCAAAAGGCCTTGAATCGCTCTGTTTATGGGGGATTCGGATGGTGAGGGGTTGTTTCAACACCTCACCATAGACCTCACCATAGCCCCCACCATCCTCTCAGAATTGGGTTCTTCTTGGGGTGAGCTGTTTGATGAGCTGTTTGGTGAGGTCTCTGGTGAGGTGTCTGGTGAGGTGTCTGGTGAGGTGTTTCGTGGGTACCTCACCATCCAGAACGCCCGTCTACAAAGGCTTTTAGGCTGTTTTGGTGAGGTGTTGGGCATTCCAACTATAATCCGCGCGACTTGTAGATCAAGTCCTTGGCGGCATTGATTTCCTGGAATTTCTTCTCGGCAGCACGGCGGACATCTTCTCCCAAGGCTGCAACCTTGTCGGGATGATGCTTCAGGGCCATGCGGCGATAGGCTTTCTTCACTTCGTCGTCGGACGCCGTCGGGGCTATCTCCAAGACCTTATAGGCAGCCTCAAGATTGGTGGAAGCATCCTGGAGGTTGAGCATCGAGTCGACCTCCTTGTCGTTGAGCCTCAGCGCACGCGCCACCCGACGCAAGGCTTCCACCTCGCGGTTGTCGATGATGCCATCGGCGCGGACGATGCCAGCCATGAAGGCCAAGAGCTGCAGACGCTGCCCGTAGGAGAGATTGGTGGCTATCTGACGGCAGCTCTGCATCACGATGTCGTCGTACGACCCTCGCTGCTGGCTTTCCATCTGCTTCTGACGGTCGAACAGTCGGCGCAGAATCTCCTCACCCTGCTGGACAGCCTCTTGCCCGAAGTTGGTGCGCAGGAAGCTCCTGACGTGTTCCATCTCGCTATGCATCACCTTGCCGTCGGCCCGGATGATGTAGGATGCCAAGACCAAGATGCTGAAAAGAAAGCTGTTGCGGTCGCCCATGTTGACACCTGCCGAGCCGTACCTGTCTTCGTACGAACTGCCATAGCTGCCGCTCGAACTGTCTGTCTGATAGCTATAGCCTTCCGAATCGCCGCCTATGCTGCGCTGCTCCATGCCTTTCTCGTAGAGCCAGCCCATGACAAAACCCCAAAGCGCACCCAACGGTCCGCCTGTCATAAATCCGAGGAAACCTCCTATCCACTTACCGATGCCCATCTTTCTTATATATATAAATAGGTATAAATAAAAAAACGACCGCCAAGCCTTCTGCTTGCGGTCGCCTTTGTTGCTATTGTCGGGGTGACAGGATTCGAACCTGCGACACCCTGGTCCCAAACCAGGTGCGCT
>CAMORS010000052.1 GCA_946624005.1 uncultured Prevotella sp.
GCCGTGCTGGGTCACACCCAGTCGCTCCACACCAACGCCCTCGACGAGGCTATCGCCCTGCCTACTGACTTCTCGGCTCGTATCGCCCGTAACACCCAGATCTACATCCAGAACGAGACAAAGGTGTGCAAGCAGATCGACCCGTGGGCTGGCTCCTACTACGTAGAGACGCTCACCAACGAGCTCGTCCACAAGGCATGGGAACACATCCAGGAGATTGAGAAGCTTGGCGGTATGGCCAAGGCCATCGAGACGGGTCTGCCCAAGATGCGTATCGAGGAGGCTGCTGCCCGCACACAGGCTCGCATCGACTCGGGCGTGCAGACCATCGTCGGCACGAACAAGTATCGTCTGGAGCACGAGGATCCCATCGACATCCTCGAGGTAGACAACACCGCAGTGCGCCTGCAGCAGGAAGAGAGCCTGAAGCAGCTCCGCGCCAACCGCGACGAGGCAGCCTGCCAGGCAGCCCTGAAGGAGATAACCGAGTGCGTACGCGAGTTTGCCGAAGGCAAGAAGTCGAAGAACAACCTGCTCGACCTGGCCGTCAAGGCTGCCGGACTGCGTTGTACGCTGGGTGAGATCAGCGATGCCTGCGAAAAGATTGTGGGCCGTTATAAAGCAGTAATCAGAACCATTTCAGGCGTGTATAGTTCAGAATCGAAGAACGACGCAGACTTTGAGAAAGCCTGTGCGTTGACAGAAGAGTTTGCAAAGCGCGAAGGTCGTCGTCCGCGTATCTTCGTGGCTAAGATGGGTCAGGACGGACACGACCGCGGTGCCAAGGTGGTGGCCACGGGTTATGCCGACTGCGGTTTCGACGTCGACATGGGTCCGCTCTTCCAGACTCCAGAGGAGGCTGCCCGTGAGGCCGTGGAGAACGACGTCCACATCGTGGGTGCCAGCTCGCTGGCTGCCGGCCACAAGACGCTCATCCCGCAGCTCATCGAAGAGCTCAAGAAGCTGGGACGTCCCGACATCATGGTCATCGCTGGTGGTGTCATCCCCGCTCAGGACTACGACTTCCTCTACAAAGCTGGCGTAGCTGCCATCTTCGGTCCTGGCACCAGCGTTGCCAAGGCTGCCGTAGAGATGATGAACATCCTGCTCGAGAAGTAAGCACCGCCTGCATCAGGCAAGCAACCGCTTACATATATAATAAGGTATCGCGCGAGGCAACTCTTGTTTGTCCCGCGCGATATTGTTATTGTAGGTTCACGAGGGAACGGAAGAATATTAGTAGAATTATTTGATTTTCTTTTGCTAATTCACAAAAAAGAATTATATTTGCATTCACAATCAAAAGAAAACTTGAAATAATGAAGCAACTACTTCTCTGTATATCTTTATTCATACTTATCGGGTGCTCGGGTTGTCAACGTCCTTCGGAAGAGAAAAAGGGCGCGGTGGACACGCTCTACACAGAGCCGATGGCCATGAGCATGTACATGAACGACCCGGAGCGTGCGTTGGCAATGATTGACTCGGGTGTCGCCGTGGGCAACATCTCGCCGCAGCGTGGCGAATACCTGAAGGCAGTGACCTATTACGCAGGCTTGCAGGAACAGGGAAAGGCGGAAGAGATTTCCACGAAGCTGCTGGACGACATGAGCGACGACACGCCCGACTCGCTCACTATGCTCGACACCTACTGCCTATTGGCCTCGATGGCCAGCACGGGGCAGAACACGGCGAAGGTGATTGAGTATGCCACGGAAGCCTCGAAGCTGGCAAGAGCTCTCGACGCTCCCGATGCCACAGGGCGAATGGCAGGCTACATCGCCTACGCCCTGTCGCAGCAGGGTAGGGTGGAGGAGGGCATCGAACGGCTGCACCGCACCATCGACGACCTGCGCGAGGACAACGCCTTTAACTCTGTCACCGCCTGGCACTCTGTCTGCAGCCGCTTAGTGAACCTCCTGACAACCCACGACCTGTACGACGAAGCAGAAAAAGTGTGTAAGGACATGCTGGCGCGTACCGACCACTTCAAAAGCCATCCCGACCGCTTCACAAAGGTTCCCGACGGCTTCGACACCGCTGAGTTCCTCGACTATGCTACCGGCAGTGCGCTGGCCTTGCTCTCCTTTGTCTATTCGGAACAGGGTAAAGTGTCCGAGGCACGCATATGTGTGAGTGAGCTACTACGCACCGAGTGGAGTCAGTCTCCCGACTGCGACAAGATGATGCTTCCCGTCTATCCAGACATCGGTGAGTGGCAGCGTTTCGACGAAGCTGTCAAGCGCATCGAGCAGATACCCACCGACACCATAAGCAATAACTATCTCGTCCGTCTTTCCAACCTCATCTATGCTGCCGAGAAGCGCGGGCGGACAGCCGAGGTCTTCCGCCTTGCCATGAGGGCCAACGTCATCAAGGACAGCCTGCACAACCGTGACACGCAGGAACAGCTGGCCGAGCTGGCCACCGTCTACCACCTGCAAGAGGAGCAGCTGGCCCGTCAGCAAGCGGAGGCCGACGCACGCTTCTTCCGGCTGCTGGCTGCCACCATCTTCGTGGGACTCATCGCTGCCATAGCCTTCGCCATCTACTTCTTCTACAAACGTCGCCAGACTGCGGAGAAGAACAAGGCATTGGTGAGGATGATCGACGAGATGCACAGCCTCACCCCCAAAAGCCTCACCCCCAGTCCCACGGGTCTCACCCCCGACCCCTCCATCCCGAGCGAAGCGTGCCCCCCCGTAGCCTTCCACAAGGAGAGGGGAGTGGCTGAGAATGAAGTTTTGTTCCAGCGCTTCACCACCCTCATCCACGACGAGCAGCTCTACCGCGACATTGCCCTCGACCGCGAGAGCGTCTGTAAGCGATTAGGCATCGACCGCTTCAAGCTGAACCAGTTGCTCAACAGCTTCGCCGAAGGGCTGTCGCTCCCTGCATATATTAATAATGTACGCGTGGACATGGCCTATAAGCTGCTGCACGACCACCCGGACAGGAACATTGCCGACATCGCCGCCGACGTGGGATTCACGCCGCAGAACCTGCGCCTGCAGTTCAAGAAGCATTTCGGCATCACCCCCACTGAATACCGCCAAAGCAAGAATTAAAGGCCCCACCCGACCTCACCAAAGGGGAGGAGAGGCCCCCTCCCAGCCTCCTCCGAAAGGGGAGGTGATAGAGGAGAGAGTTTTTTATGCGTACATTTGGATGTTCCTCCAAATGTACGCATGTTTTTTGTTGCATAGCAGCCGCTTTTGTGCTATCTTTGCAGCAAAAATCATTCACTTAATTCTCAAGGATTATGAAAAGGAAAGATTACAACTCGAAGCACTGGTGGCGGGTGCTGCCAATGCTTCTCCTGTGTCTGCTCGTAGGCAACAGCCCCACCTGGGCTGTGACGCGAGAGTTCTACAATGCATACGAGAGCAACACAGTGGTTCACAGTCCCACTTTGGACGAGCCGTACCTGGCTTTCCACGTGATGTACTACGATGCCACCGACGGCCACAACGGATTCTTCATGCATCAGAGTCCGAGCGGCGTACCCAGTGGCGAGACAGCAGGCCCCGCCCTCTTTGTCGACGGAAACTACATCTGCACCCCCGACTACGAGCTGGCATGGCCCGGCGGCGGCAACGGCAACAGCAACGGTGCCACGAGTGCCTGTAGCGATGATGACTGGTGGGGGGAAACCTACACCCAGACGGTGGACGGCGTGACCTACACCGTGATGTTCTACGATCCGTACAACGAAAACAAAGCTGGTATATCGGGTAGTAAGCGCAAGGTCGTCACCTGTCTGGTGTTCATGGACAAGGTACAGTTAGGCAAGAAGTACACTGTGAAGATTGCCGGCTGGTGGAAGATCAACAACACGCACGACCCGCTGGAGCAGTCGTACACCTGGACATTCACGGGTAGCGACATGGGCATGTCGGGGCTGTCGGCCGTGATGTCTGAATACGGCAAGATGAAAATCAGCGGCAACCTGTTGCAAGGCTACGGCCCCACCACCGTGGGCTCCTACGTGGGAGCCACCAAGGAAGGGCTGAAGTGGACTGACGACCTGACGTCGAAGGAGTCCTATTCCAGCGACAAGAGTTCGTTCTCCAATCAGGAGATTGTCTTCTCGGAACGCAACGATTACTTCAACAATGCCACGAAGTACATTGAGTACATCGTTCCAATTAAAGACTTCACGCCAACGGGATACAAGGCACTGAACCCGAAGTTCAGCAAGATCAATGTCTACCAGTGGTACCCCGTCAGTGTGCCAGGATATATCCGCGCCAAGGCCACACCAACCGCCGTTGAAAACAACAAATGGAAAAAGGAAGTGAAGCTCACGTGGGTGAGTGAGGGCAACAACACTGGCGGAACTTGGAACATCTATCGCTATAAGACCTCAGCCGGAGCCGACACACACGAGCTACTGACCGAGGCCAGCAACCTGATCTATAACACGACGTCGCGCATCGTCACGGCACCCACCTACGACGAGGAATACACATACGAGATTTCCTTCATTCCCATCAACGGCGTACAACGGAGTGAGTTGACAGCCAGCGTGAAACATACTTTGGCCCGCAGTTGGGAATTTACATCCTTGGCGGCTACGGTCAACGACCAGAACGCCATCGACCTCTCCTGGGCGCACAACAGTATTGGCGACGCCACGGGCAGCAAGCCCTATACGCTCATTGTGCAGCGTTCAGAGAACTACGACATCAACAATCCTTCGGCGGCCACATGGAACGACATCAAGAACTTCTCCATCACCAGTAGTGGAACCAACAAGGGCAGCTATACCGACAATAGCGGTCTGATAGCCAACCGTACCTATTATTACCGCCTGAAGATCAACCTTTTAGAGGCAGACATCTATAGTAGTGTCAAGCTCGTGAAACTCGGCGGATCGAAAATCACGGCGTTCTCAGCCACCCGTGGCACCTACAGCAGCATGGTGAAACTGGAATGGAACGTGAAGCAGGCTGGTTCGAACATCACCAACTTCATCGTGCAGCGTCGCCCCTTGGGCAGTAACGACGAGACGGAATGGGCCAATATCCACAAGACGGCAGGCACCGCCTCGGGCTACAGCTACGACGACGTGACGGCCCTCCCCGGAAGCTACAACGAGTATAAAGTCATCGTGTGGAGCCAGGACGGCAGTGTGGTATCGGTCGACGATGCCCAAACTACCGACGGCTTCAGCCTGTCGATGGGTTCCATCAGCGGCAATATCACCTACGGCACGGGAACGGCCGTAGAGAGTGCCAAGGTGGTGCTGAAGCGGCAGAACACCGACGGAGAGATAACCAGTGGTATGCGATCGGTGAAGCTCGCTGGCACAGGCCAGGGATTTAAGTGGAATGCCGACACCACTGCCCTACGGAATCTCTTCAAAGACGACTTCTCCATACAATTGTATATCAATCCCGACAGCACCATCATGAACGGTAACAAGCGCTATCAGCTGATGGACATCCGTAACAGTTTCACCCTGTACCTGTCCTATGACAAGACCGCTCATTGCTACTACCCGGGGGTGTACATGCAAGGCATTGACTACAAAACAGCCCTGAAGGTCTATCCCGATGAATGGGTGAACATTGCCTGTGTCCACAACAAAGGAACACAGACCACTTTCTATCTCGTGGCGGGAGACAGTATCCGTTCGGAGATACTCACCGATAAAGACACCATCGTCAGCGTTGATCCCCTCATAGCCGATGTGGCAACATGTATGTCGTTCGGCAACAACGCCTCGTTCAACGGCGGGGAATATTACAACGGTTATATGGACGAGTTCCGCTTCTTCACCAAGGCATTGACGGAGCGCGACATTCGCATGAACTACAACCACCCGCTGGCCGGCAACGAGGGAGGCCTGGCCATCTACTACCCCTTCGACGAGGGACTGAAATCGCAGTCGCTGGCCTACGACTTCTCAAAGACCAACGGCATCAGCAATGGCCGTCATGCCGTAGCCGACGTGGCCGCTGAGGGTAACACATACATTCCTTCCGAGGAGCAGTTGAGCCTCATGGCCTATACCGACGTGAACGGCTACTACGAGGTGCGCGGCATACCCTTCTCGGGTGAAGGCACCAGCTACTCGGTCGTGCCTTCGCTGGGCATCCACGAGTTCTCGCCGTCGAAACGCTCGCGCTTTGTCAGCATGTCGTCGCTCAACCATAGCGGCGTGGACTTCAACGATGTGTCGTCGTTCCCCGTCAGCGGGAAAATCCGTTACTCCAACACCGACTATCCCGTGGAGGACGTCTCCTTCTACATTGACGGCGTCATGTGTTCGAAAGACGGTGTGCCGGTAATGACGAACAAAAAAGGTGAATTCACCATCAGCGTACCCATCGGCCAACACGCCATCACCGTGGCGAAGAGCGGACACATCTTTGTCAACAACGGTCGCTACCCCGCCGATCCGCACAACACGGGAGAGAAGTTCACCTTCGACCGCGAAATCAAGGGGCTGGAGTTCCGCGACACCACATTAGTCAACTTCACCGGCCGCGTGGTGGGTGGAAGCATCGAGGGCAACAAGGCCGTGGGCTTCGCACTTAGCGAAAACAACATCGGTAAGGCCGAAATCGTTCTCACGCCGAAGGAAAACTATCGGTTGAATGTGGTAAAGGAACTGGTGAGCGAAACAACCTTCAGACTCGAAAACAATCCCGACAGCCTGCCAGTAATATCGGCAACGGATAGAATCAAGAGTACATCCTGTCGAACAGGCGGTTTAACGCAAGTCGATTGCCAGAAGATCGTCATTAACACCGACCCCGCCACAGGCGAGTTCTCGGCCATGCTGCCGCCCTTGGTGTACGACATGCAGGCTATCAAGCTGGTGAAGAACAAAAAGGAACTGGCTCCCGCTTCCATGCTCGACCTCACAAGGGTCAACATTACCCTCAGCGACACCCTCTACAACGAGGACGGCTCCATCGCGAAGCTTTACGAATACAATACCATGCTCCGGCAAACATACCATGCTCCGGCATCTTTCATCGTCAGGCAGCAAGGCCGCGAAGACGGCTCCTTCGGCATCGATAGTTATAAGCTTACAGACGACGTGGGCGAGCTGGTCATCGATGACATCTACAGCGTCAGCAATGGCAAGGTAACTTATAAGTACGGCGCACCCCTCTTCATCAAGAGTGATCCTTATACCTTCCTCATCAAGGGTTTCGAGGAATACACCAATGTTGACAACGGCTTTAGTACCACAGTACCACTGAAGGGGAACATCGTCACCATCAACAATGCCCTCTCGGCAGTCCAAAGCGTCTATGTGGAGGACGGTATCGTTGAAGGAAAGCAAGTCGTGGCCGGTGAGGTCGTGGAGCTGAAGGAGAACCAGCTGCAACTCGACGACAACGGTGAAGCCACCTACAAGTGGATAGCCGGACTGCCCAACATTGCAGAGCCTTACACGCGCACTATCAACATCGATTACGACATCGACGGACGTTTGACCCCCTGGAGCGGCAATGGCATGACGGGTATCATCCTGGGCGACCTGCCCACGGGTAACAACTTTGTCACCTCGGGTCCCGACAAACCACTGATGATTCTGCGCGACCCGCCGGGAACCGGCTCATCTGCAGAATGGAGCAGCGGTAGCAGCACCACGACATCGAAGCTGCGAGGCAACACCTTTACAGAGAACTTCAGTTTGAAGTTCAACCACAAGTTCGGGCTCACCACTCAAACCATCGTGGGTACGCCTGGTGCCGGTGAGCTAATCGTTGCTGACGCGAAAGACGAGTTGACGGCCGGTGCTACGATGGAATCAGAGGGTGAGAACTCGACGACACGTTCCTTCACCACCTCGATTACGAAGACTATTACGACGTCCGACGCCCCAGAGTTCGTGGGCGACCAGGGCGACGTATACATCGGTGCTTCCACGAACCTCATCTTCGGCAAAGCTCGCAACGTGGGCTTCCAGCGTATCTCGTCGAGCGATGAGGCAGAGCTGGGCTTGGAGGACATCCTGACGACGAATATTGGTTTCGGCACCATGTTCCAGTACACGCGCTACTATATTGAGAATACGTTGATTCCCAATTACAAAGAGATGCGCAGCAACCTGCTTACCACCGTCGCCGACACGGCAAGCTTCGTGAACAACACCAACCATGTGGTGTATGTGACACCGCTCTCGGCCAATGATGAGCAATATGGTGAGAACGGTACGTACAAGGCCATGGCACCACAGGTGATACCAGAAGGTGTGGTCTTCGAGGACTCCATTGTGAAAATCAACAAGAACATCGAGAACTGGGAGAACATCATCAAGATGAACGAGCGGGCGAAGGTGAGGGCCTACGAGCTGCGCGACGTCAAAGACAGCGTGAACTATGTAAACTACTCGTTCGATGCTGGTTCGACGATGAGCTATTCCGTTGAGACGGACTCCACGACCACGCATACCTGGGAGTGGTCGGTAGCTGCCGGTATTGTTGCGGAGAACACCTTCGGCTTTGAACTCAAGGGCATAGGTTTCGAATGTACGATGGAGGACGAGACGACGGGCGGGCGACATGAATCCGACGAGACGGAGACTTCCAATACCTCGTCGTTTGCCTTCACACTCGCCGAGGAGGGCGACGATGCCCTGTCGGTCGATGTGTACGAGTACGATGCCTTCGGACCCATCTTCCGCACACGAGGCGGACAGACCAGCGCACCGTATGAGGGAGAGGTGAGGACGACGTACTATGTGGATCCCAATTCTGGAGAACATCCTGTCATCATGGAGGCCACGATGCAGATTGAGGTGCCACAGATCGACGTGGACGTTCCTATCATGAACGACGTTCCCACAGGATCGGCAGCCGACTACACACTGCGCCTGAGCAATGCCTCGGAGATTGGTGCCGACGTGGCCTACAAACTCTTCATGCTCGACGAGACCAATGAGAACGGAGCACAGCTGAGCATCGACGGCAAGGTGCTGACCGAAGGGCGATTCATCAAGGTTCCCGGCAACCAGACGCTGACCAAGACGCTCCAGCTGAGGCAGACGAACACCAGCATCCTCGACTACGATAACATTGGTATCGTCTTTGCATCAGAGTCACAGCCTGAGGAGATTGCCGACACAGTCTTCATCTCGGCCCACTTCGTGCCGTCGTCGTCGCCGGTGACGCTGGCTCTCTCGAACACGCTTGTCAACACGCAGACGGGTAGTGACCTTGTGCTCACCTTCAGCAACTTCGACCGTAACTACCGGGGGCTGAAGGCTTTCCGCCTACAGTACAAGAAACAGGGAAGCAGCGACTGGAGTCAGATTCGCGAGTATGTGCTGAAAAGCAAGGACAAGACTGACAGCAACTACATGCTGCCCTCCACCGGGGCCAGCGTCAGTTATACGCTGCCCATGGCATCCTTCTCCGACGGCAACTACCTCTTCCGCGTTGAGTCGGCAAGCACTTACGGCTCCGACGAGGTCCATCGCTACAGCGACGAGATAGCAGTCGTCAAAGACATGATGCGTCCACGGCCGCTCGGAATGCCTGAACCCGCCGACGGCATTCTTGACATTGGCGACGAACTCAGCATCACCTTCAACGAACTGTTCCTCAAGGGAGACCTCACGAAAGAGGCCAACTTCAAAATTACAGGTGTCCTCAACGGGGCAGAAGTCGAACACGAGACAGCACTCAGTATGCAGAGTACCGAGACGACGGCTCAGACCGATGCCGACATCTCACTCGCAGGAAAGGACTTCTCCACCGACCTGTGGATGAATATCAACGGCAAGGGTACCATACTCAGTCACGGCACAGGAGCCGACAAGTTCGTTGTCAGTATCGACAACAACAGCAAACTGGTCGTCGACATTGCCGACAAGTCATACACCTCTACCCAGGCCATTCCGAAGAACAAGTGGGTATTCCTCACCTTGAGCTATCGCAACAGCATATCGGGTGGAGAACTCAACGCTTCCGTAGGAGCAGAGTCCGAGACCATCACGCTCTTCAACGGAAAGGGTGTCGTCAAGTACGCAGGCAGCGGACCGCTCGCCGTGGGCAAGAACCTCAAAGGTGCCATCCACGAGCTGCTGCTCTGGGACGAGGCACACAACATGACCACGGCTTTGATGAACCGCTCCAAGACGAAGAACCCGTCCACACGACACCTCATCGGCTACTGGAAGATGAACGAGGGCGAGGGGACGACCATACGCGACTACGCACGCAACCGACACATGACAATGCCTGACGAGACGTGGTATCTCAACAACGAGAACAAGGCTGTCAGTCTGACCAACAACAACTATCTGAAGATCAAAGCCTCCGACTCATCCTACTCCGCCGACGACGACTTTGCCGTAGAGTTGTGGATGAGGGCTGAGAAACAGTCTGGCGCAGCACAGATCCTGCAGGCAGGCGAAGTCAGCCTCTGGCTCGACACTCAAGGACAGCTCCAGCTCACCGGTAAGGGAGCCTATCTGCCAGATGACAACAACGAAGGTTACGAGGCCGTCACACTCGCCACCTCCAGCGGCAAGCTCAACAACAATGCTTGGCACCACATCGCACTCAACGTTTTGCGCAAAGGCGCAGCGGCTGTCTACGTCGATGGCGAGCGCAAGCTCACCACTAACGCCTCGAACGTGGGGAGCATCTCCACCGACAACATCTTCGTCGGTGCCCGACGCACCACCTTCTCCGCTCAGGCCACCGACTACGCCTACGACCGCCACCTCAATGGCCAGGTTGACGAGATTCGCATCTGGGATGCCACACTCAATGCCGACCAGCTGCTCGCCAACCGAAAGGTGCGCCTCACAGGTCATGAGGACGGATTGCTCTACTACTATCCGTTCGAGAAGAAAACCCTCGACCAGTACAATCAGGTGGTTACCATAGGAACAGCCGAGGACCTCACCGGCAATGGCAACAACGCCGTGTCCACAGCATCGGCACTGACATACGTGGACGAGGCTCCCGCCCTCCGAACCAAGCCCACGGAAACCAACGTCAACTTCGACTTTGTGGCATCCGACACGAAGGTGGTCATCGAAATCGATGAAGATCCCGCCACCATCGAGGGCTGTACGCTCAACTTCACCGTCCGCGACGTCAGCGATGCCAATGGCAACTACTCCATGCCAACCGTATGGTCGGCATTCGTCAATCGCAACGAGCTGGAGTGGAAAGACGACCAGGCTTTCGTTACCACCACTCGAGGCATCGCCGCATCATACACCGCCACCATCGTCAACAAGAGTGGCATGCAGCAGTTGTGGACGCTCAGCGGAATGCCCGCATGGCTACAGGCCGATGCTGAATACGGCACCACCAACCCCGTGGGAGAGACCGACGTCACCTTCACCGTCAGCGAGACGACACCTGTCGGCAAGTACGAGGAGACCATCTACCTGAAGGGTAACAACGGAATCGAGACGCCCATCACCATCAGCGTGAGAGTGACCGGCGAGGAGCCGCAGTGGTTTGTCAACGCAGCCGACTACGAGGGTTCGATGAACGTTGTGGGTACCATCATGTTCCCCGCAGGACCCAGCAACGATGCTGAAGACAAGCTGGCAGCCTTCATAGGCGATGAATGCCGAGGCGTGGCACAGTCGAAGTACAATTCTCGCTACGACAGCTACTTCGTCATGCTGAATGTCTATGGCGGCCCGAATGATTCTGGTAAGGAAATCACCTTCAAGGCCTACGATGCAGCTACGGGTGTCACCTATGCAGTGGTGAGTCCCAGTGTCAACTTGAACTACTCTTCCAACTCGGTAGTCGGTAAGAACACCGATCCTGTGATTTTCACAGCCGTCGACCGTCTCGAACAGTCGCAGCTGCTGGCAGCCGGTTGGAACTGGATGTCGATGTACGTCAAGTCCGACGATATGAGCGTGCCCACTATCTTTGCTAACATCGCTGAGCAGACAGACATGGTCAAGAGCAAGACCTTGTTCATGGCTCATGGTGCAGGTAAGTGGTACGGCAACAACATCATCATGAACAACAAGGAGATGTACATGGCCAAGATGAATGAGGAACAGCGCCTGAAGGTCATCGGCGGTAAGGTGGATGTCACCAAGGAAAAGATCGACATCGCATCTGGCTGGAACTGGATTGGCTACAGCGGTTCGCGCGTCATCTCACTGACCGACGCTCTGGCAGAACTCGAAGCTGAGGATGGCGATGTCATCAAGAGTCAGCGCGACTTCGCGATGTACGATGGCTACGAATGGACAGGAACACTCACGGCACTCGTGCCCGGCGAGGGTTACATGTACCGCAGTCTTGCCTCTGGTACCAAGTCGTTCCACTATCCTTCGGCTGCTGTCTCAGGCTCTGGCATGAGAATGCCGCATCGTGCACCCACGAATGGCGACTTCGATCCTATCGACCACCATCTCTATCCTGGTAACATGAACGTCATCGCACAACTCTATGTCAACGGATCGTTGGCTGTCAATAAAGAGTTGGGTGTCTTCCAAGGCAGCGAGTGCCGCACATCGGCTGTGACCGACGACTCTGGATATGCCTTCCTCACCGTTCCTGGCGAGAGCAGTTGCAAGCTGATGTTCAAGGTAATGGGCGACGATAATAAGTCAATGCTGTCGAACGAGCGGTTAGACTACGTGAACGATGCCATCATCGGCACGCTGCTCAACCCGTACGTCGTGCACATCAACGCCTCCGATCAGGTGACGGGTGTCGCTTATCTTGACGGCGAAGTCAACGTATGGCCGCAGCGCGTTGAGAATAGTGTACATGTCGACAGCGATCGCGACATCAAGCAGATTCTCATCATCGACACTGCAGGACAGCTCGTCATGAGCATCGAGGCTCCTCTCGGACATGAGAACCTCATCAACCTCTCGGGTTGTGCCAACGGCATCTACTTCGTCAAGGTGATCCTCAGCTCCGGACAGCCCGTCGTGAAGCGCATCGTCAAGGGATAGACACCCAAAGTTCCTCCTCCTTCTCCTCCCCTTCTGGGGGAGGCCGGGAGGGGGCTTATTTGTCGTCGTAGTGGCCGTAGGCGGAAATCACCAGGACGACGACTTCAGTGTCGTAGATACGATAAACCAAGCGATGCTTCTTGCTGAACTCACGGCTCCACCTGCCTTCTGGCTGACCTTTCAAAAGTTCCGGATGGTCGAGCCCTGTTTTGGGATGCTCCTCTAATTCTTTCAAGAACTTTTGAACCTTCTTGAAAACCTTGGGTTCGCTTTGGCAAGCTGCATCAAATTTTCATGCTTATATATAAAGGTATCGCGCGAGGCATGTGCTGCCCCGCGCGACATTTTATTCACCCCATTCAACTTTCCGCAAGTTTCCAAAATCACCGAGGATGGTGAACGCTCCAAGTCTTACGGAAATTGTTTATTGCAGAATGCGCAACACCTCACCATAATGGCGAAAAACCCTTGGCCACAGAGGGGTTTGGGATGGTGAGGTGTTTGTCCAACACTTCACCAGACACCTCACCAGACACCTCACCATTTGGGTGATGGGTGTCAGGTGATGAAGGTTACCAGGCGGCAGGTGTCACGCAAGGATGCGTGACCTCCTACATTAGCGCATAGGTGGCTGATGATGACGGAATGGTGGGGGCTATGGTGAGGTGTGTGGTGAGGTGATAAAGAAACACCTCACCATCGGAATGGCCGATAAACAGGGGGAAGTAGGGCCTTTTGGTGAGATGTTGACCTGTTTTTCGATGAAAATTATCTGTGTACGTTGCATTGCTACTATAGATAGTCTCTGATCTCGTCAGAGATGGTCTCTGAGGTGGTCAGAGATGGTCTCTGAGGTGGTCAGAGATGGTCTCTGAGACGGTCAGAGATGGTCTCTGAGGCGGTCAAGCGGTAAACTTTTTTCTGATTCTGCAACTTTTCCGCTCTTTTTCTTTCGTACCTTTGACATTTTGTGTACCTTTGCAAAAAACTGAATGACATGAAGGATATAGCTATCTACACGCTCACTTCTGAGCTCCACGACGCCGAGGCTGTCGGCAACATGACCAACGACTTTCTTGCAAGTCTGCATACGGAATACGACCTGAAGGGCGACAACTATGCCGACTACGGCTCGCACATGCTCGACCTCATCTTCGTGCGGACGGGAGGTACGGAAGGCATCTTCAGACGATTGCTTCCGCAACTGCAGGCTCAATCGCACAAGCCTTTCTATCTGCTGACATCAGGGAAGAGCAACTCCTTGGCGGCCTCGATGGAGATACTGTCGTACCTGAGACAGAACAATCTGAAGGGCGAGATTATCCATGGCTCGGCCGAATATATCCAGCGCAGAATCAACCTCTTAGCCAACGCAGGAAGAGCGATGCAGCAACTCGACGGCAGCTTGTTGGGCATCGTCGGCAAACCGTCCGACTGGCTGATTTCAAGCTCTTTCGACCGGGAGGTGGTGAGACGACAACTGGGCATCCACCTGAAGGATATCGACATGCAAGAACTGCCCGATGCCATCTCTTCGATTCCCACCAACGACAAGACAGAAGAAGCCGCTCCTACGGAAGCCATCGCCAAAGCCCTCCCCGGAGCCATCCGGATATACGAAGGTCTGAAACAAATCGTCGCAAGACATCAGCTGCAGGGGTTCACCATCCGCTGCTTCGACCTGCTCACGGCTCTCCGCAACACGGGGTGCATCGCCTTGGCGAAGCTGAACGCAGAAGGTATCGTTGCCGGTTGCGAAGGCGATGTACCCGCCATGCTCTCCATGAAGATAGCGCAGGCGCTGACTGGCTTCAGCGGATTCCAGGCCAACCCCGCAAGCATCAATCCGGAGACGGGCGAGATAACGTTTGCCCATTGCACCATCCCCCTGAACATGGTGGAACGCTACGAGCTGGACACCCACTTCGAGTCGGGCATCGGTGTAGGCATCAGAGGCTTTATGAAAGAAGGTCCGGTGACCATCTTCAAAGTGTCGGGCGACTTGTCACGCAGCTTCGTTGCCGAAGGCGAACTCGTCCGCAACATGGCAAAGCCCGACCTCTGCCGCACACAGCAGGTGATACAGCTCGACGAACCCGAAAAGGCAGCCTACTTCCTGACCGACCCCATCGGCAACCACCACATCATCCTGCCAGGAAGATGGCGCGAAGCATTGGAAGAAATATTGAAATAAAAAGAAAAGCTTGTTTTTCACTCGACTTTTCGTAACTTTGGCTTTGCCGAAGTTACTTTGTCTCGGAAATAAAAAGAAAAACAAGCTTTTCTTTTGTATTTCGCTCGACTTTTCGTAACTTTGCAGCCAAATAGATTCTAAGAGCTGAAAATGATTGAAAAGCATATCGTTTTAGAAGATATCGACCCCGTGACGCTATACGGCGCGGGGAATGCTCATCTGCAGATGATCAAGGCACTCTACCCGAAACTGCGCATCGTGGCACGCGACAACGTCATCCGCGTCATGGGCGACCAAGAGCAGATGAGCCTCTTCGAAAGGCAGATAGAACGGATGCGCCTGCACGTGCTGAAGTTCAACCGCATCACCGATGAAGATATCCTCGACATCATCAACGGCCAGAAGACCAAAGACGAAGCCGTCAAGGGCGTTGTGGCCTACAGCCTTTCGGGAAGGCCCATCAAGCCCCGCAGCGAGAACCAGCAGCGGCTGGTCGATGCCTTCGAACAGAACGACATGATCTTTGCCGTGGGACCGGCCGGAACGGGAAAGACCTACCTGAGCATCGCACTCGCCGTCCGCGCCATCAAGGAGAAACAAGCCAAGCGCATCATCCTGAGCCGTCCTGCCGTAGAGGCCGGCGAGAAACTCGGTTTCCTGCCTGGCGACATGAAAGACAAGATAGACCCCTACCTACAGCCGCTCTACGACGCATTAGAGGATATGATACCACAGGCAAAACTCCAGGACATGATGGAAAAACATGCCATACAGATAGCGCCCCTTGCCTTCATGCGCGGCAGAACGCTCAGCGATGCCGTCGTCATCCTCGACGAGGCGCAAAACACCACATCGGCCCAGCTGAAGATGTTCCTCACCCGTATGGGATGGAACACGAAGATGATTATCACAGGCGACATGACGCAGATTGACTTGCCGCACGAGACGCGAAGCGGACTGCGCGACGCCATCAACATCCTGAAAGGCATCGAGGGCATCGCCTTCGTCGAGCTCGACCAAAAGGACATCGTACGCCATAAGCTTGTCACAAGAATCGTGAATGCGTATGAAAAAGCGGAAAGTGGAAAAATTAAAGAATCAAAGAATTAAACAGTTAAAGAATTAGTAGTAAATCCGTAAATCGTAAATAAAAATGATGTCATTAACAAACACCGACTTCCACTTTGAAGGACAAAAAAGCGTGTACCACGGAAAGGTGCGCGACGTGTATAACATCAACGACGACCTGCTGGTGATGGTGGCCACCGACCGCATCTCAGCCTTCGATGTCGTCTTGCCCAAGGGCATTCCCTACAAAGGACAGGTGCTCAATCAGCTGGCAGCCAAGTTTCTTGACACGACGACAGACATCTGCCCCAACTGGAAACTCGCCACGCCCGACCCCATGGTGACCGTAGGCCTGCGTTGCGAGGGATTCCGCGTAGAGATGATTGTCCGCGCTATCCTTACCGGTTCGGCATGGCGTGAGTACAAGAAGGGATGCCGCGAGCTCTGTGGCGTCAAGCTGCCCGACGGCATGCGCGAGAACGAACGCTTCCCCCACCCCATCATCACTCCTACCACCAAGGCCGACGAGGGTCACGATATGAACATCTCGCGCGAAGAGATTATCGCCCAGGGACTGGTAAGCCGCGAAGACTATGAGGTGATGGAAGACTATGCCCTGAAGATTTTCGAACGCGGACAGCAGATAGCCAAGAAGCAAGGACTCATTCTCGTCGACACAAAGTATGAGTTCGGCAAGCGCGACGGCAAGGTATATCTCATCGACGAGATTCACACGCCCGACTC
>CAMORS010000053.1 GCA_946624005.1 uncultured Prevotella sp.
GGAAAGTTTTTAATTGTTAAAATCGGAACAAATTCTTTGAGGTTTGAAAAAAAAAGTGTTACTTTGCATTATTAATTCATTCATTTAATAATAAGCAGTATTATGAAGAAATTTTTTGTGTCTATTTTGGTAGCTATGCTGGCCATACCTTCGTTCGCTCAGTATAGCAGTGGCGGCTTTAGCCTTGACGAGGAAAATCTCTATTGGGGTGTGCGTTTCGGTGTCACCGGAGCTTCTCTGGGTGGCGACCTTGATCTGGGTATGAAGACCGGTATGACGTTGGCTGGCGTAGTAGGCCTGCGTGCTTCTGACAGCACTCCGGTTTTCATCGAGAGTGGTCTTTACTACACCGAGCGTGGTGGTAAGAAAGATGACTTCCGTGTGGGCTACAACAACCTGGAAATTCCCATCCTGGTGAAGTACGGCTTCAAGGTGGGCGATGAGATTGCCGTTCTGCCGTTTGTCGGTCCTTATTTCTCGTATGCTTTCAGCGGAAAGACAAAGCAGATTGGCACAGAGGGAAAAGAGAGCGTAGGTACGTTCGACGAGAAGAAAGCTTTCACTGGTGGTCTGAAGCGTGCCAATATGGGCTTTAAGCTCGGAGTCGGTGCTGAGTACAACAAGGTCTATCTGGAGCTTGGTTATCAGTTGGGCATCACCAACGTCTGCAAGGACGACGACAAATCGTCGCATAGCAATGCGTTGTTCTGCAACTTCGGCGTGAACTTCTAATGCAGTGGACCGACCAGATACGCAACGTGAAGATTGTTCTCGTTGTGGCTGCCGTGTTAATAGCGGTGGCCAGTCTGGTAGTGTCTCATTTCTTGGTGCGCGATCTCGCCGTTGAAGAGCGTAATCGCATGGAAGTATGGGCTGCGGCGATGAGTTCGCTCAACAGTCCTGACGAGAACACCGACATGGCCCTCGTGCTGAAAGTGATAGAGGGCAACAATACCATTCCCGTCATCGTGCGTGATGATGAGGGCAATGTGCAGACTTTCCGCAATGTGAGGTTGGAAGGCCTTACGCTCGACGATAGTCTGCAGTATGCCGCCCGTGAGGCCGAACGGATGTTCGCCTCCGGGCGGTATATTCGTATTTCCTTGGATGGCGAGGGGGAAGCCCAAAGCCAGGATTATATCGAGGTGTGCTACGACGAGTCGGTGATGATCAAGCGTCTCAATGTCTACCCCTACGTTCAGCTGGGCGTGGTGATGATTTTCGTCGTCGTGGCCATCTTTGCCCTGCTCACGTCGAAGCGTGCAGAGCAAAACAAAGTGTGGGTGGGATTGTCGAAGGAGACAGCCCATCAGTTGGGTACACCCATCAGCAGCCTGATGGCATGGACGGAAATTTTGAAGGAGAGTTATCCCGACGATACCCTCTTGCCTGAAATGGACAAAGACGTGAAGCGGCTGCAGCTCATTGCCGAGCGTTTCTCGAAGATAGGTTCGCTGCCCGAGCCTGTTCCTGCGAGCTTGATAGAGGTGATGAACCATGTGGTCGACTATATGGATCGGCGTACCTCGCAGAAGGTGCAGATGGTACGGCATTTTCCCGAGCACGATGTCATTGTCAGGATCAATGCCTCGCTCTTCGAGTGGGTTGTTGAAAATCTGTGCAAGAATGCCGTCGACGCCATGGGCGGTTCGGGTACTATCACGTTGACAATACTTGATTCGAGGAGTGAGAGACAGGAGACAGCAAATCTCCAACAGCAGGCGTCAGATATTGCAAGTGTACGACAGCTGTCGAGGGGGGAGCTTGTCAAGACATCCGGTTTCGTGGCCATCGAAGTGAGCGACACCGGAAAGGGCATCAAGAAAAAGGACTTGAAGAATGTCTTCAAGCCCGGTTTCACGACGAAGAAGCGCGGCTGGGGGTTAGGCCTCTCGTTGGCCAAGCGCATTGTCGAGGAGTATCACCACGGCCGCATCTTCGTGAAGAGTTCGGAGGTGGGACATGGCACCACCTTCCGTATTGAATTAAAGGCGTGATAACTTGATGACAGGCAAGATTAAACGCAGGTATAGCCACCATCTACGGGAACGGCGATGCCGTTGACGTAGCTCGAACAGGGCGAAGCCAGGAAGATGACGGCCGAGTCGAGTTCACCCTCTTTTCCGTAGCGTTCCATGGGAATGGCGCTCTTGGCATATTCCTTAAACCATTCAGACTCCAGTGTGTCTTTGGTGAGCGGTGTCCAGAAGTAACCTGGGCAGATGCTGTTCACCGTGATTCCACTCTTACCCCATTCGGCAGCCAAAGCGCGTGTCAGGTTGACGACACCACCCTTGGCGGCATGATAGGGTGAGGCAGGGGCTATCTTGTTGCCTACCAATCCGTACATTGAAGCGATGTTGATGATACGTCCGTACTTTGCGGGTAGCATGGCGTGCTTGGCCACGGCGCGGGCTACCTTGAACGTGCCGAAGAGGTCAATCTGGAACTCATGTTCAAACTGTTCGTCGGTGATATCCTCTGCTGGTGCCACGGCACCTGTTCCAGCATTGTTGACAAGGATATCGATGCGTCCGAAGCGGTCCATCACTTGTTTTACGACGTCCTCGACCATCTTCGTGTCGGTTACATCGCAACGGATGGGCATCACCTCCACTCCGAAGTCGCGACGCAGTTCTTCTGCCACCTCGTTGAGCTTCTCCATACGTCGTGCTATGGGCACGATGTTGCATCCTTGATTGGCCAGAGCCTTTGCCATTTGAACACCAAGGCCACCGGAGCATCCTGTCACGATGGCCACATTACCTGTTAAATCGAAATAGTTCTTCATGATCTTAAATGTTTAAATGATTTGGAATGAAAATCTTTCAACATGCAAAAGTACACATTTTCTGCATACGTTGTTCTTTTCTTTCAACTCATTTAACATAAAAAGCAGGAGTCTCAGCGCATGAGCCATTGGCCGTCGCGTTTCACCATTGGCACGACGACCTCCTCGATGGTGGAGTCGGCAAAGCAGAGCATCAGGAAGGCGTGGGCTGCAACATCGGCGGAATCGTTGATGCAGTTGACCACACGCACCTCACGCAGCCCCTGGTGAGCCTCTTGCTGCTCTCCCATGAACATGCGTGCATTGTCGATGAGCTGCTGGCGGTAGCTGTCGGGGATGCGTTCAGGGATGTTCATCCCGTCGACGAATCCCTCGTAGTTTTCTGCCACCAGCATGTCGTAGTAGGCCTTGGCTTGGTTGGCGGCAGCGAAGTCGACAGTTTTCTCGTTGCGGCAACTATACACAATGGCCGCAGCGACAAAACATAATGTAATGATAATGAGCCTACGCATCAACATTTGTCTGAACTCCTGAAACTTCTGAACTCCTGAAACTTCTGAACTCCTGAACTCCTGAACTCCTGAAACAACTATTTCTGTCGGATAAAGACATTGATAGGCGAGCCCGTGAGTGTCCAGTTTTCTCGAATCTTGTTCTCAAGGAAGCGGCGGTAAGCCTCTTTGACATACTGCGGCAGATTGGCGTAGAAGACGAACGACGGTATCTGCGTGTTGGGCAGCTGCGAGCAGTATTTGATCTTGATGTACTTACCCTTGATGCTGGGCGGCGGAGTGGCCTCGATGATGGGGAGCATCACCTCGTTGAGCTTTGTCGTGCCGATCTTCAGTTTGCGGTTGAGGTAGACCTCCTTGGCCGTCTCCAACACCTTGAAGATGCGCTGCTTGGTCAGTGCCGAGGCAAAGATGATGGGGAAGTCGGTGAAGGGAGCCATACGCTCGCGGATGGCATTCTCAAAGGTCTTGATGACCACCTGCGACTTGTCTTCCACCAGGTCCCACTTGTTCACCACGACCACCAGCGACTTGTTGTTCTTCTGGATGAGCTGGAAGATGTTCATGTCCTGCGACTCGATGCCGCGGGTGGCATCGATCATCAGGATGCAGACATCGCTGTTCTCGATGGCGCGGATAGAGCGCATCACGCTGTAGAACTCCAGGTCTTCGGTCACCTTGTTCTTGCGGCGGATGCCCGCAGTGTCGACGAGGTAGAAGTCGAATCCGAACTTATCGTAGCGTGTGTAGATGCTGTCGCGCGTCGTACCGGCTATCTCCGTCACGATGTGTCGGTCTTCGCCGATGAAGGCGTTGATGATGCTCGACTTGCCGGCGTTGGGTCGTCCGACGACGGCAAAGCGCGGAATACCTTCTTCCACGTCGCTCTCGTCCTTGACGTTGGAGAGGCGTTCCAGCACGAGGTCGAGCAGGTCGCCCGTTCCGCTGCCTGTTGCCGAGCTGATGCACATCGGGTCGCCCAGTCCGAGCTTGTAGAACTCGTACGAGTCGTAGAGCTGGCTGTTGTTGTCCACCTTGTTGGCCACAAGGATGACGGGCAGCTTAGAGCGTCGCAGAATGACGGCGACGTCCTCGTCCCAGTCGGTGACACCGTTCTGCACGTCTACGAGGAAGAGCACCAGGTCGGCCTCTTCGGTGGCTACAAGCACCTGCTTGCGTATCTGCTCTTCGAAGACATCGTCGCTGTTGACTACCCAGCCGCCGGTATCGACGACAGAGAACTCCTTGCCGTTCCATTCACACTTGCCATACTGGCGGTCGCGGGTTGTACCAGCCTCTTCGCTGACAATCGCCCTGCGCGACTTCGTGAGGCGATTGAAAAGGGTCGACTTGCCCACGTTCGGGCGTCCTACGATTGCTACTAATGCCATCCTTGTTAAAATTGATAATTGATAATGGATAATTGATAATTTCTTACTCGGGGTTGTATCCGAAGTGGTCGAGTTCGCGTTGCGACGAGCGCCAGTCTTTGTCCACCTTGACGTAGGTTTCGAGGAAGATGCTCTTGCCGAAGAATTTCTCCAGGGCCTTGCGCGATTCGGCTCCCACCTTCTTCAGGGCCACGCCCTGATGTCCGATGATGATGCCTTTCTGCGACTCGCGCTCCACGTAGATGATGGCGCGGATGCGGATGTTCTTCTCCGTTTCGTGGAAACTCTCCACACTGACCTCTACCGAATAGGGTATCTCCTTGTCGTAGTAGAGCAGGATCTTCTCGCGGATGATTTCCGAGACGAAGAATCGTGCCGGCTTGTCGGTGAGCTGGTCTTTGTCGAAGTAGGCGGGGCTCTCGGGCAGCAGTTCCTTGATGCGCTTCAGGAGTATGTCTGTGCCGAACTTGTTCTTTGCCGAGATAGGCAGGATCTCTGCATTGGGCAGCAGCGTGTGCCACTTGTCCACGATGGCAGCGAGCCAGGAGTCAGCCCCCCCCGCTGCCCCCGAGTGGGCTTCTTTACTCTTCTGCCTTGCGACATTTGTAGTCCCCTCGGGGGCAGAATGGGGTGCCGGTGCCATGTCAATCTTGTTGATGAGCAGCAGGATGGGAATCTTCATCTGCTGCACCTTCTCTAAGAAGTCCATGTTCTTCTCCGGGTTCTCCACAACGTCGGTGACGTAGAGCAGCACGTCGGCATCGGCCAGTGCACTCTCCGAAAAGGCCAGCATCGACTCCTGCAGCTTATAGTTAGGCTTCAGCACACCCGGCGTGTCGCTGAAGACGATCTGCATGTCGTCGGTGTTGACGATGCCCATGATGCGGTGCCTGGTGGTCTGCGCCTTGAAGGTGGCTATCGAGATACGCTCGCCCACGAGCTGGTTCATCAGCGTCGACTTCCCCACATTGGGGTTGCCTACGATATTCACGAATCCTGCCTTGTGCATTTTGGTCGCTTTAGATGGTTGTTGTCAAATTAAAAGGAGTAGCAGGAGTTCAGGAGTTTCAGGAGTTCAGACAATACTCTCTCGCGAGATATTTCTGAAAACGATTGTCTGAACTCCTGCGACTCCTGAACTCCTGAACTCCTTGGTTTTAGTATGCCCACTTCAGGTAGAGCGCTCCGTGGGTGAAGCCTGCACCGAACGCTGTCAGTATCAGGTTGTCGCCCTTCTTGAGCAGGTGCTCGTTCTCCCAGAGTGCCAGCGGGATGGTGGCCGAGCTGGTATTGCCGAAGTGCTCGATGTTCACCATCACCTTGTCCATCGGGACGTCCAGTCGCTTGGCGATGGCCTCGATGATGCGGATGTTGGCCTGATGTGGAACGACGAAGCGGATGTTGCCGTTGTTCAGTCCGTTGCGGTGGGCAATAAGCTCGCAGTCTTCACTCATGTAGGTCACGGCATAGCGGAAGACGGTGCGTCCCTCCTGATAGGTGTAGTGCAGCCGGTGGTCTACGGTGAAGTGGTTCGGCGGGCAGACGCTGCCACCAGCCTTCATGTGCAGGAAGGGCAGTCCCTTGCCGTCGGTGCGGAAGAAGGAGTCGATGACGCCGATGTTCTCCTCCTCCGTGGCCTCTACCATCACGGCGGCGGCACCGTCGCCGAAGAGTGCGCAGGTCTGGCGGTCCTTGTAGTCGGTCACCGACGACATCTTGTCGGCCCCGATGACCATCACCTTCTTCACCCTTCCGCTCTGGATCATCATCGCGGCCTGGTCGAGTGCATACATGAATCCGCTGCATGCGGCCCACAGGTCGTAGGCGAAGGCGTTCTTCAGCCCCAGCTTGCCCAGGACGATGCTGGCCGTCGACGGATACTTGTAGTCGGCCGACGAGGTGGAGAGTATCAGTGCGTCGATGGAGTCGGGGTCGGTGCCCGTCTTCTGCATCAGGTTCTTCGCCGCCTTGCGAGCCATGTAGCTGGTGCCCAGGCCTTCCTCGTTGAGGATACGGCGCTCCTTGATGCCCACGCGCGTCATGATCCACTCGTCGGTGGTGTCCACCATGCGGGCTATCTCGTCGTTGGTGAGCACATACTCGGGTACGTAGCCTCCAACGCCGGTGATGATAGCGTTAATCTTACCCATCGTTTATTCAGCTTCGTCCATTACGATGGCAATCTTTCCACGGTAGTAGCCGCATGTGGGGCATACGGTGTGATAGATGTGGTAAGCGCCGCAGTTAGGACAGATAGCCAGTGTGGGCAGTTCTGCCTTGTCGTGAGTTCTACGTTTCGCAGTACGAGTTTTCGACTGTCTTCTTTTAGGATGTGCCATAATGATTTACAATTTACTGATTTACAATTTACGATTTATTTTCTTTTAATTTCAGAAGTGCGCTCCAGCGCGAGTCGATCTCACCGTCGGACTCCACGTCTCTGCTTCGGTCAGTTGACAGCTCTTCCAGAGCCTGCATCATGGCCGTGTTGCACTTGCCGGGTGCATGCACGTGCCTGACGGGGATAGCCAGTGCGACATACTCATAGATGAGCCACGCGGTGTCGAGCATTCCTTCGTTCTCGTCTACCACGACGACGTCATCGTCTTCCGATTGTTCTGTTCCAAACTTAGCGATGAGGCGATTCTCCGACCTGACGGGCTGCTCCATCTCGTCGAGGCAACGGTCGCAAGGCACACGCACTGTGCCCTCGAAGCCGATCTTCACTTCGAAGAAGGCTGCACAACGGCGCACTTCAGCCGTTACATGCACATTGCCGCCGCTCACCTCTGTGGCCTCGATGGCCGAGAAGTAAGCGTCGTCAAGGTCGTATTCGAAAGACGTCACGTCTTGCTGCAGACCCTTTAGGTCGATCTTCAATGCCTCTAAGTTGTACATCTCTATACAATTTCGGGGTGCAAAGGTACGAATATTTTTCTGAATAATCCAAACAGATTTCAATTTTTTATACTTTTCAGCCAAAAATCCATCGTGACGCGGCCCGATACGGCACATCTGCGGGCGAAGTGTGCATCCGGGCGGTGTCCAATGGCCATCGCAGCGGTGTTCAATAGCCGTTGCAGCGGTGTTTGCCGCTGGTCGGCTTCCAGTTTGCGGCATATTGCGATACTACATTATTAAGGTAGTCACACTACATTATTAAAGTAGTCACACTACATTATTAAGGTAGTCTCACTACATTATTAAGGTAGTGTCGCGATTTGCCGTCTATTGCATCGCCATCTGCCGTCTTTTGCAGCGTGAAGAGCCGTCTTTCGGGGGCAGGAAACAGGGGCTTTCAGCGGCGCTGACCCTACAACTGCGACAACATCACAGGCGAAGGCATCAGCGGAAAGGTGACCTTCGACCCGGAAACTCGCACGTTGACCTTGGAGAATGCCACCATCGATGCCTTCAACAACGATGGCATCTACACGAACATTATGTATTCGAATAGTAATATTGGAGTTGGCGACGACTTCACGCTCGAATTAAAGGGAGAGAACAAGATTACCGTAAGCCGGGACAATTTATTCGTACGTCATGCCGTGCAGATGTTCTGCACCACTTACATCACTGGTTCTGGTTCGTTAGAGACCAACTACGACCTGGAGATAGAAGCCAACTGCTATATATCAGGCGGATGCAGCATCAAGGCAGAAGAGATTCTTACCTCGGACTATTACGGTACAGGCTATACGCTCAGCATCAGCGGTGCTGACACCGAGGTGGAGTTAATAAGCGATTATTCAGGCGTCAGTGGCTACGATTATTTCGTGCTGAACGACGGGCTGAAGATTGTCAAGCCCAAAGATGGCTACTACGACGACGTTAACAAATATGTTGTCAACGCCAATGGCGAAAGGGCCTTGTGGGTGAAGATTTCTGCCAACGACGAAGACGACGACTGGCCCTATATCGTTGTCGCAGGGCATTTGGTGACGCGGGAGAACGCCAGCAACGTGACGGGCGAAGGCATCGGCGGAAAGGTGAGCTACGACCCTGAGACGGCGACGCTCACCCTCGACAATACCATTGTCAGTTGCTCCGATGACAATTCCATCATCATGTCCGACGATGGGGGAACAATAGACCATTTCATCATCAAGCTGATTGGTGACAACCTTTTCAGCACCCCGTCGGACCACAGAAGCGACTGGCAGCTTTTTTCGAATACAATCATCACGGGATCTGGGGCGCTGAATCTTAAAGGAGCCATTTATATCAATGGAAAGAATAGCTTGAGCATCGACGGAAATTGCCATATTGCAGCTTCGGCCCTTGTGTCGTGGGACTTCACCGACGTTCCCCTGATAGTGTCGGGTGCAGGAACGGAAATCGAGCTTTCAAACAACATCTTCTACTTCCCGTCTTTGACACTCAACGACGGGTTGACAATCGTCGAGCCCAAGGGAGGGCATTACGTCGACAAGTACCGCGTGGTGACAACAAGCGGAGCAGTGGCCGAAGGAGTGGTTATACGCGCCCCGAAAGCCTACGACCTCTGGGTGGCTGGCATACAGGCCAACGAAGTGAACTGTTCCGACATCTTAGGCGACGGCAAGGTGAGCTACGACGACGGCACCCATACGCTGACGCTCAACGGCGCCACCATCACCAACACGGGCGACAGCCATGAAAAGGCCAGCGCGTATGGCCGAGGCATCAGCGTGGAGATGGCGCAGCTCACCATCGTGGCCAACGGGCAGAACCGCATCACGGCCAGCGAAGGGGGCACGGGCATCAACTATCAGGGCGAACTGACCCTGAAGGGCAGCGGCACGCTCAACGTCAAGGGCGCCGACGGACTGCACACCTCCTTCGGAACAACGCTGAACATCACCGGTGGGCTGAAGCTCATCGCAGAGGGAACGGCCGACGACGGCGTGGGCATCTGCGGAGGCTATCGCATGCAGACAGGAGAATACTATACGACGATGACCGTCAGCGGCGCCAACACGCAGGTGAGGGCCAAGGGTCGGGAGGCCTGCATCGGCCGGCTGGATGACCTGAAGCTCACGGACGGCATCGTCATCAACGAACCGGCAGGGGCCATCTTCAGCAACCACGCCGTCAGCATGTCCAATGGTCAGGTTGTGGCCGGCCAGTGGGTGGACATCGCGCAGCCCTACACGGCCTACGACCTCTATGTGGGCGGACTGCGGGTGAACGACCACAACTGCTACGACATCGACGGCACGGGCAAGCTGAAATACGACGACGCGACGCATACGCTGACTGTCGGCGGCGACATCACGGCAACGGAGGGCTGCGCCATAGAGAGTCAGCTGGAGGAGCTGAGGGTGGAGCTGAAGGGCAACATCGGCATCAGCACAACGGCTGAAGGGGCTGCCGCCATCAAGACCGACGGCGACCTCATACTGCACGGAACAGGCAGCAACACGCTGACACTCACGGGCGCGGCGAACGCTATCCGCATGACGAAGGGTTCGCTGGGCATCTCGTTCGTCACCGTTTCGGCCAGCGGACATCGCGCGCTTGAGGGCAACAACGACAACAGCAGCTGCCATCTGGCCATATACGGACGCGACCTGACAGCCACTTCCGATGAGGGCGAGCCAGCCATCAGCGGGTTCCGCAATGGCATCTTGCTCTCCGGCTGCGACATTACGGAGCCTGCTGGCGGTAAGATTCAGAACGGAGCAGTGGTCAGTGCCGACGGACAGACGGCCAGCCATGTAGTGATCAGCCGGCTGAACAACTTCCCCATCACGGTGGACAACGTGGCGGTGAGTGCCACCAACTGCGACGACATCCTGGGCAATGGTATCTTCAGCTACGATGCCGACCTGCAGACGCTCTATGTGAAGGGCAGCTACGAGACGGCCGCCACCAACCTGATCTACAGCACTCTCGGCGACCTGACCATCTGCACCGAGACCGAAGCCGAACTGAAGAGCGGCGGAACGGTCATCGTCCTGAAGGGCAACACCGTGCTTACGGGCAACGCCCGCCTGTCGCTCGTCGCTCCGCAGAAGGGCATCGAGATGAGCAGCGGCGGAAAGCTCACCCTCGACGGAGCCAATATCTACGTCAGCGGTAAGTACGGTCTGTCGGGCAATGTCGACCGCGACGTGACATTATATATAAGGAACGCGCGCGTAGAGATAGAGTCTACCATGCGTGCCGTCTACGAATTCCACGGCGGCATCGAGCTGGAAGACTGCGAGATAACGCTGCCCGATGGTGGCCGCGTCAGCAACGGCGAGATTGTCAACTCGAAGGGCAACACGGCCAAGAAGGTGACCATCGAGCCGACAGGTGCCGCTACGGCCATCGAACACGGAGCATGGAACGCCGAACATGCTTCTGATGGCTGGTACACCTTAGGCGGACAGCGCCTCGACAGCCAGCCCACACGTCCCGGCATCTATCTGCACGGAAGCCACAAAATAGTGGTCAGGTAGTCGCCCCGAGAACATATCTCGCACCCTCGTACCCCCGTACCCCCGCACCCCCGAAATAATCACCTAACTAAAAAAATACAACTATGAACAAGAGATTATTCTTATGGTTAGTGGCGCTGCTCGCGATAGTGAGCATGCAGGCCGCACAGCTGCCTCCGGTTCACAAGACGGCGGAAACAGCCACATGGAGGCTGACGCTCGAAAGCTATGGCAGCAGCAGAATTGCTGTGATCAAAGTGGTGAAAGATTATCTGGGACTGAGTCTTGGGGACGCTGCTGACTTGGTGGACAGCGCACCTTGTGTGCTGTTGGAGAACGAGGAGTACGACCCGGCGAAGTGGTTCTACGACGACCTCGTGGCAGCCGGTGCGACGGCTACGCTCATCGACACCGACCCGGCCGTCGCCTACACACCGCCCACCTACTACGGCTACGGCAATGTCTGCACGGTGATCCTGCAGGACGCCGGCACGCAGAAGCTGGAAGTGGTGAAGAAAGTGAAGGAACTGCTGGGCATCGGACTGGTAGATGCCAAGAATCTGGTGGATAACGCCCCCAGCGTCCTCTGGGAGAACATCGACTACGACACAGCGATGGAGTACAAAGCCATCCTGGAGGAGGTGGGTGCTACCATCGTGATTGAGTCTACGGGCAGCGGAGAGCCCGACGACCCCTCCGGCACGTGGATGACAACGCTGAAGAACACCACGGCACAGACCTCGCTCATCGCGCTGCTGAAAGACGAGCTGGGCATCTCGCTGTCGGAAGCCTACGATATGACACAGAACCTGCCCCGCGTCATCAAGTGCGGCGTGACCTACGAAGAGTCGATAGCCCTGACCCGGCTCATCAACAACTCCACCTACGGAACAGCCTTCACCATGCGTCTGGAAGACGGCACCATGCCCTCGCCCAAGGATGCAAGCCTGTCGGACGTCACCATCTCGGAGGCCCAGGTGGCCTGGAACAAGGGCGATATGGAGGCCAAGTGGATGGTGCGCTACGGCATTGCTGGTGAGGATGAGACTGATAACAACTTGCAGACTTGGGACTTCGAAGACGGCGCGCAGGGTTGGACCACTTTCGACAGTGATGGCGACGGGTTCAACTGGACACGCTATACTTCAGATAACGATCTTTTTAAAGTGCATAGTGGCCATTGGGTGTTCTTTTCAGAGAGCTATTCTAATGATGAAAACCGTGCTCTGACACCCGACAACTGGCTCATATCGCCCAAACTCCAGCTCGGTGGCGTATTCAAGTTCTGGGCTGTGGCGCAGGACTCCGATTATCCGGATGAGCATTTCGCCGTGTATGCCTACGCTGGTGACGACATCTCCTCTGCTGTACAGGTGTCGGAGGAGTTCGTGGCAACGGGCGAATACCAAGAGTACACCATAGACCTGATCGGATTCAGCGGCGAGGGCCATGTGGCCATCCGGCACTTCAACTGCGAAGACATGTTCACGCTGAACATCGACGACGTCTCGTACGAAACGAAGAACTATCTCTACGACTCCGACAACTGGCAGTATGCGCTCAACCTCAGCGAGACGACCTGCACACTGAGCGGGCTGAAGTCGGGATCGCCCTATGTGGTACAGGTGATGGCCGTGAGAGACGACTGCAACAACGTCAGCGGATGGACGACGGCTGGCGTCATCAAGACCAATGATATCAAGGCTCCCGAAGACTTCTACGTCTTTAACGTGAAGCAAGACCGTGCCGACCTGATGTGGACACCGAAGAGCGGCGAGGCGAAGTGGAACGTGCGCTTCTGGCAAGAGCAGGAACCCTTCGAGGACTTCGAGAGCGGCGAACTGAGCGACGACTGGAAGATTGAAGATGCAGACGATGATGGCTTCACTTGGAATCTCGATTCAAACTATGGTATTCATGGGGCTTACAGTCTCCTTTGCAATGATGCATGCGGAGACGAATGGATTGTTTTGCCGGCGAGGTATCTTGAAGGCATCCTCACTTTCTGGGCCTATACTTACAGCATGGGAAACTATGAGACAAACCGGGGTAAGTTCGCTGTGTATGTATCGACCACCAACGACGACATCAGCAGCTTCGTGCAGGTGTCGCCCACATGGAACTGGCCTGAGAGCCATCAGCAGTTCTCCGTTGACCTGGAGTCGCTCCTCTACAACGAGCAATACCGCGACCTGTATTACGGCAAGCAGGGCTACATTGCCATCCACTGCTACGGCGGCAAAGGCAGCAACTGGCTCTTAATCGACGACATCGCCCAGCTGACCTACGTCTACAAGGAGGGCGAAGGCTACGTGGAAGCCTGGGAATCCCGCTGGGGGCTCAACGATCCGTATTACAGCCTGACCGACCTGGAACTGGACACCAACTACAGCGTGCAGGTGCAGGGCGTGCTCAGCAGCGGAGAGCGCACACCGTGGACTCCGGTGGAGCAATTCAAGACCTGGAGCGACATCGTGTTCATGAGCGACGGCAACTGGAACGAAGCCGACTGCTGGTTCAACGAGGAGGTGCCGCCGACGGATGCCAACGTCATCATTGCAGCAGAATGCTACATCCCTGAAGGCTACACCGCCGTGGCAAAGGGAATCACGCAGGATGCCGGACTGGGCTCACTCGTCCTGAAGGAGGGTGCACAGCTCGTCTACACCCCCGACGACTTTACACGCACCAGCGTGGGATTCGAGCGACACTTCAAGGCCAACACCTACTACTATCTGCGCATTCCCAATAAATTCCACTTCCCGGAAGAGATGCTGGAAGGAAGCTATACCTTGGAATACTTCAACCAGAGCAAAGGTTGGACAGCTATCTCGGCGAAGGAACTGGAGACGAAATATAGCGGCTATGCTGAGTATTACAACTACCGCTATCGCAGGAGCAGCGACCTGTCGGTCATCCTCTGGGGAACACCGCCAGCATCGCATGCGAAAATCTACGCTCCGCTCTCCATCACCAGGGGAGCCACCTACGAGGGCTACAACGTGGTGGGCAACACCTATACCTGCAACTGCTGGCTCACCTACGACTACGAACGGACAACGCAGCGACCCTACTGGGTGATGAACGATGCGGGCGAACTGGTGCCCGGAAACGGACCGATAGCTCCGCTGCAGGCTGTCTTCGTGAAGGTGGAGGGGCCGGACGATAAGGAGGTCAACTTCACGACCACCGAGCCGCAGTACAGCAACAAGGTGACCGCTCCCGACCAGCTGGCAGCCACCAACATCAGCGGCAGCTCAGCCAACATCAGCTGGGGCGACCACGGCGGTGAGGTGAAGTGGAACGTGCGCTACCGCAAGGCCGACAACGGCACGTGGACCTACTGGGACTTTGAGAGCGGCGAGCAGGGATGGACCAATATCGACGCCGACGGCGACGGTTCGAAGTGGTATCTCGGATCGAGCGCCAGCAATGCTAATACGGGCTATGGCTACTTCTGTTCTTCGACGGATGCCGGCACCGACAACTGGCTCATCTCGCCGAAGGTTGACCTCGGCGGCATCCTGACGGTCAATGCACTAAGTGCCTGGTCTAACTACAAGGAGTATTTCACGGTGTATGTCTCGCGCAACAACTTCGACACGGAGAGTGCACAGCGGGCTTCGCAGACGTTCGAAGTGGCGTTCAACAATAATGTGTATCAGCCGTTCACCATCGACCTGAGCGACATCGATGCTTCGGGCAAGGGCTACATCTTCATCCGCCACCAAAGCGAGAAGTCGGCCGGTTACCTGCGTGTAGACGACATCAGCTACATGACCTATCCCGAAAGCGGCTACATCGAACCGACGGAATGGAAGACGGTCAACAACGTCAGCACCATGCACTACGGGCTGAAGGGCCTGGAGCCGAAGACGAAGTACGACGTGCAGGTGCAGGCCATCTACGAAGGCGAGGGCCGCATCAGCGAATGGAGCGACATCCTGCAGTTCACCACCGGCGAGGGTGCTGCCACCGGAGTGGCAGAGTTTGAGGCCGACGGGCAGACTGTCCAGACCTACGACCTGCAGGGCCGCGCCGTGAACGGCAAGCCCGCACGAGGTGTCTACATCCGCAACGGGCAGAAAGTGGTCAGCAGCAAATAGCGACCGGCCGGGGATGTTGGCCGACAGTAAGCCCGGCATCCTGACCCTGCAAAAGCAAAGACGCAGAGGGCGAATCACCCCCTCTGCGCCTTTTTTCTGCCCAGAAATGAAAGAAAAGTGAAAAAAGCGACGGAAAATTTGGCGGTTCCCGAAAAAATGTGTATCTTCGTAGCCGCAATGACAATAGAAGGTTTTCTGAACTATCTCACACACGAGCGCAACTACTCGGCCATGACCGTCAAGAGCTACGGCGAGGATCTCAGCGCCTTCGAGGAGTTCTTCAGAAACCTCGACGCCGAGTTGTCGTGGGAGTCGGTGGACTCCGACGTCATCCGCGACTGGATGGAAAGCATGATGGACAAAGCCAACAGCGCCGCCACCGTCAACCGCAGGCTCAGCGCGCTGAGGTCGTTCTACCGCTATGGCATGAGGCAAGGTCTCTTAGAGGCCAATCCCGCCCGCGACATCGTCGGGCCGAAAAAGGGCAAGCCGCTGCCGCAATTCGTCAAAGAGGGCGAGATGAACCGGCTGATAGACGATGTCAGCTGGGGTGATACATTTAAGGATACGCGCGCGCGTACTATTATTATATTATTATATGAGACGGGAATGCGTGCATCCGAACTGACAGGCCTCGACGACAGCATGGTGGACATGGCCACACGCCAGCTCAAGGTGACGGGCAAGCGCAACAAGCAGCGACTCATCCCCTTTGGCGAAGAACTCGCCGCACAGCTGCAGGCGTATATCCGCCGGCGCGACCAGGAGGTGGCACGGCAGGACGACGCCCTCTTCGTCAGCGACAAGGGGCAGCGCCTCAGCTATCAGCAGTTGCGCAGCGAGGTACGCCGCTGCCTCTCGATGGTCACCACCATCAAGAAACGGTCGCCCCACGTGCTGCGCCACTCCTTCGCCACAGCGATGCTCAACAACGAGGCCGGACTGGAAAGTGTTAAGAAGCTGCTCGGGCACGAGAGCCTGTCGACGACAGAAATCTATACCCACACCACTTTCGAGCAGCTCAAGAAAGTTTATAGATCTGCCCATCCAAGGGCGTAACCCTAAAAAACGGAGGTAACTATGGAAATTAAGATTCAATCGATTCACTTCGACGCAACCGAACAGCTCAAGGCGTTCGCAGAAAAGAAGACCAACAAGCTGGAAAAGGCTTATGAAGACATCAAGAACATCGAATTGCAGCTGAAAGTTGTCAAGCCCGCAACGGCCATGAACAAGGAGGCAGCCCTCTCGGTGAGCGTTCCCGGACAGACTCTTTACGTCGAGAAAGTGTGCGACACTTTTGAGGAAAGTATTGACCAATGTGTGGACGCAATGAAGGTTCAACTCACCAAATTTAAGGAAAAACAAAGAAATAGATAAAAAAAGTGCCGAAAAATTTTGGTAGTTCAAAAAAAGTGTGTACCTTTGCAGCCGTCTTAGAACAAATCCTACTCGGAAGCCTAAGCGGCTGCAAGGATTTTGCCTCTTTAGCTCAGTTGGCCAGAGCACGTGATTTGTAATCTCGGGGTCGTTGGTTCGAATCCGACAAGAGGCTCAGAACAAGACAAGCGATGTAAGAAAATTATGGGTGGTTTCCAGAGTGGCCAAATGGGGCAGACTGTAAATCTGTTGTCTTTCGACTTCGGTGGTTCGAATC
>CAMORS010000054.1 GCA_946624005.1 uncultured Prevotella sp.
AATAGCATATTTCCTGTTTGATTTCAGCAAAAAATGAGTACCTTTGCAGACAAATAAGATTATATTGGCACAATGGAAGATAAAGAAAAGAAGAACTGCAAAAGAATGACTGTACAAGAATTTCGTGACTACATGGCATCGGGTAAGCCCGTCATCGGTGGTTCCGATGTCCACATGATGTTTCATCAGCTGTCGCAGGAAGCCCTGAAGATAACAGCTGAGATCAACGGAAAGTATCACACGCCCGAGCAGCTGCACACCTTGCTGGAGCAACTCTGGGGACGTGAAGTGCCCGAGACGGTCGGTATGTTCCCGCCGTTCCATACCGATTGCGGCAAGAACACCATCGTCGGCGAGCGCGTGTTCATCAACATGGGATGCAAGTTCCAGGATCAGGGCGGCATCACCATCGACGAAGGCGCTCTCATCGGCCACAACGTCGTGCTGGCCACCATCAACCACGACCTCGACCCAGCCAAGCGTCAGAGCATGTCGTATGCCCCCATTCACATCGGCAAGAACGTCTGGATAGGGGCCAATTCTACCGTACTGGCAGGCGTGACCATCGGCGACGGAGCCGTCGTGGCAGCTGGTGCGGTGGTCACTAAGGACGTTGAGCCCAATACGATTGTGGGTGGCATTCCTGCCAAGGTGATTAAGAAGATATAGCTCTATAGTCTGGCAGAACGATGCTTTCACTTCGTGGCTATACATTTTCCGTAATTCTGGTTAATCAATCCGTATTATAATCAACAATCTAATCGTATTATTGTCGTACCTTTGCACACGGATAATCAATAAAAAAGGTATGGAATACATAAAACTTGGAAACTCAGACCTCCATGTGTCGCGCATCTGCCTTGGCTGTATGGGCTTCGGCGATGCCACTATTGGTCAGCATTCATGGACGATCGGCGAAGAGCCGACACGCGAGATCATACGCCGCTCACTCGACCTCGGCGTGAACTTCTTCGACACGGCCATAGCCTATCAACTGGGCACTTCAGAGCAGTTCGTAGGGCGTGCCCTGCGCGACATGGCCCGACGCGAAGATGTCGTTGTGGCCACGAAGTTCCTGCCTCGCACTGACGAGGAAATCCAGCAGGGCATCGATGGACGGCAGCATGTGATGAACAACATCAACAGCAGCCTGGAGCATCTCGGCATGGACTATGTCGACCTCTACATCTACCATATCTGGGACTACAAGACATCCGCCGAGGAAATCTTAGAGGGCATGAACGAGGCAGTACGCACGGGCAAGGCACGCTATATCGGCATCGCCAATGCCTACGCCTATCAGGTGGCAAAGATGAATGCGCTGGCCGAACGACGAGGCTGGGCAAAGTTCATCAGCGTGCAGAACCACTACAACCTCATCATGCGCGAGGAGGAGCGCGAGATGTTCCCCTTCTGCCGTGAAGAGAACATCGCCATGACGCCCTATAGCGCGCTGGCTTCCGGCAAGCTGGCCAAGCGACCGGGCGAGACCTCGAAGCGTCAGCAGGAAGACTCGTTCATGCACTTCAAGTACGACAGCACCGCCGAACAGGACAACCGTATCGTGGAGCGTGTCGTAGAACTGGCCGATCGCTACGGTGTGGAGATGACACAAATCTCGTTGGCATGGCTCCTGACGAAGGTGGAATCGCCCATCGTCGGGGCCACCAAGCTGCACCACATCGAGGGTGCCGTGAAAGCCCTCGACGTACGCCTCACGGCAGACGACATCAGCTATCTGGAGGAGCCCTACGTGCCCCATCATCTCTCCGGTGTGATGGCTGTGAACAAACCCGTGATGAATGAGGAACCCGTCTGGGTGTCGGCAAGCAAGAACAAATATGTCATTCCGCGATGAAAATGAATGAATAGATTAAAAGCCTGCCACTGCTTCGACGCGAAGACAGAGTACAACCAGTTGTAACAACCTATTGTGGGGACGCGACACGTTGCGTCCCCACATGTTGTACCTACAACGAGCTGAAACAGCAAAGCATCAGGAAAATGGACAAAAAAAGAAAGCCCTAACTTAATCTGAAAAGTTAAGAGCTTTACTAAATGAGCTTGGAATTTTTTTAAGCGGAGAGAGAGGGATTCGAACCCCCGGCACCTCTCAGTGCGCCGGTTTTCAAGACCGGTGTAATCGACCACTCTACCATCTCTCCTGACAGCCTGTTGCGGCTGACTTTGGCCGAAAAGCGGGTGCAAAGGTACGTTGTTTTTTCGGAATCACCAAATATTTTAGTACTTTTTTTGCTGATTTTTATGAAAAAAGCACAACTATCGTCACGATTCGTGGTCGACGAACGATACATGGCAACGGCACACCTCGATGCCCTCGTCGCGCGACTGGTTGCCCGACGTACGCGTGACGCGGATGGCAAAGGTGGCATTGTCGACCGTCGAGCCGAAGAAATGGAGCACATCGCCGGCATGTGCCTCAGCTACGTAGGCCACGTCGAAACGCCTGACGGCGTGGTATTTGTACCAGTCGAGGGGCCACAGGTCGAGGATATGCTCGATATACTTCACGCTGTTGATGTGTCCGTTCATGTCGACGTCGCTATAGTTGGTCGCTATCGACCGCATCCACTCGGCATGCGAGGGTATAGGCGCGCGCGTACCTTTATTAATAGGACAAGGCTTCTCGCGGTCTACATATTGCAGAAGGCTGCCGTCGTGGATGTCTAAGAGGTTCTGCGGCTGGCGCGTCTCGGTGTCGATCATCGCCCAGACGCTTCGCCCGTAGCCATAGGGCGTGCCGTCGGACGCAACAACGGCGAAGTTGCGGTTGGTGAAAAAGCGTACCGCGTTTTCCACCCACGTCTCGATGTCGAAGCGCTCGTAGGCTCGGGGCATGCGCTCCATCTCGATGGCCAGACGGGAGAGTACCCACGTCTTGTGGATGGTGTTGAGATACAACATGCCGAAGCCGCGGTCGGACGAGTGGAAGTCGGCTGCGTTGAGCATGTGGTTGCCAAGATGGCCTAACATCAGCTGCGCGTTGAAGTCGCAATGGAAGGGCTCGGCCATGAAGCCATAGCGCCCCACCTTCTCAAGGGTATATTGTTGTGTCTGTTGCTCCATACTTCTTTGTTTTTGGGATGCAAACTTACTACTTTTTTTGTAAATAACGCCCATGTGAGACGAAAAATCCGAAAAAAAACGACTTTCGTTGCAACCAAACCGCCCCTTGTTGCGTCTAACAGACAAAGAAACCCCAAAAAAAGAAAGAAGAATGAAAAGAATAGCATTGGCCATCTTGATGGCATCGACACTGGCGCTACCCGCCACCTCGCTGGCGCAGAAACATCGTCACACCCCGCGCACGGAGACCACGACGACGGCCGACTCTACGACAACCGCCCCGACGGACACGATGGGCATCGAAGCCTTCTCGGACACCACCTACGTCGACACGACCGACAACGCTTCCAGTCCGGGTGCGACAAGCATCGACTGGGACGACATCGACGACGACGACCTGAGTCTGCGCGACCTTGGCGACCTGCTGGGTTTAGGCGTAGGAACGGGTGCCGCAGCCATCATCGCCCTTGTCGTCCTGGGCATCATCGCTGTGTTCCCCTTCCTGATCATCGCCCTGGTTATCTGGCTGCTCATCAGAAGTCGCAACCGCCGCTATCGGCTGGCAGAAAAGGCGATGGAGAGCGGACAGCCCATTCCCAACGAGCTGATAGAGCCCGAGCGGAGCGATATGTGGCAGAAGGGCATCCGCAACATCTTCCTCGGCATCGGACTGGCCGTGTTCTTCTATTGCCTCGACTTCGAGGGACTGGCTGGCATCGGCTGGCTGGTAGCCATCTGCGGAGCCGGACAAGCCTTCATCGGCAAGACTTCCGGCAGAAACAAAAGGAACGAAATAGACAAGTACTAACCAAACGAATAAGGAAAGGATTCAAACTATGCAAAAAAGACTCATGCGCTCGAACGACAAGATCCTGGGTGGCGTCTGCGGAGGCATCGCCGAATACTTCGACGTCGACCCCACGCTGGTCAGGGTGGCCTATCTGGTGCTCACCTTCTGTACTGTCTTCTCGGGCATCCTGCTCTATCCCATTCTCTGGATTGTCATGCCCGAAAAACAATAAGCCGACGGAATGAACGACCTCTCTCTCGTAGCTCAAGTGGCGTTGTTCCGCAACAAGCGGGCCTTCGACCAGCTGGTAAACAAATATCAGTCGCCCCTGCGCAGGTTCTTCCTCAACCTGACGCTGGGCGACAGCCAGTTGAGCGACGACCTGGCTCAAGAGACGTTCATCAAGGCCTACACACACATCACCAGCTTCAAGGGGGCGGCCTCCTTCTCGACATGGCTCTTCCGCATCGGCTACCGCACCTTCTACGACTACAAACGCAGCCTCAGGCCGACAGCCGACCTGACGGCAACGCTCAGCAAGGCGCAACCTGCCACCGAGCCCGGTCTCAGTATGGATCTGTATGAAGCTCTGCAGACACTAAGAGAGGAAGAGCGCACGTGCATCACCCTGCAGGCCGTCGACGGCTTCCCGATAGACAAGATTGCCGACATCACAGGAATGCCTGCCGGCACCGTGAAGTCGCACCTCTCACGCGGAAAGAAACAACTGGCTAACTACCTAAGAAACAATGGATATGGACAATAAGAATAGCGACGACATGCTGGTGGACAAATTCCTCAGCCAGCATGCCTCTCCCCTACCCGACGATGGCTTCACACGTCGTGTGATGACCCGTCTGCCCGAAAGCAATGTTCAGCGGCTGAACCGTCTGTGGATAGCCTTCTGCACATTGCTGGGCGTCGTCGTGTTCTACCTCTGCAACGGATGGCAAGCCGTCAAAGGAACGCTCCACGGCCTGTTTGCCGACATCCTGACCAACGACTGGTCGCTCTGGCACAATCCGTTGTCGATATACATCTGCGCCATGTTTGTGCTGATGTCGATAGCAGCACATCGTCTGGCACATACATAAAAGCGCTTGGGGCGGAACGCTACTTGATGCCTCGTGCATTCAGAGCTGCCGAATATTTTGCTGCGTTGGCAAGATGTTCGGCATAGGTGCGTGCAAAGTTGTGCGTGCCGCTGAAGTCTTCCTTGGCACACATATAGAGATAGTCGTGGTGGGCATAGTTGAGGACAGCCTCGATGCCGGCCACCGAGGGGATGCGTATCGGTCCCGGTGGGAGCCCTACGTTGCGATAGGTGTTGTACGGACTGTCGGCACGAAGCATCTTCTCATAGATGCGTTTGGCGCCAAAGTCTTTCAGGGCAAACTTCACGGTGGGGTCGGCCTGCAAGGGCATCTGCTGCTTCAGACGGTTGTAGTACATTCCGGCTATCATGGGCTTCTCGCCATCGTCGTTCGACTCCTCGTCGACAATACTGGCCAGCGTCGTCACCTCTTCGGGCGTGAAGTGCATGGCCTTCGCCTTCTGCTTGCGCTCGTCGTTCCAGAAGGCCTGACACTCCTTCTGCATGCGGTCGAGGAAGTTGTCAACCGATGTGTTCCAATAGACGTCGTAGGTATTGGGAATGAACATGCAGGCGATGGTGAGCGTGTCGTAGCCGTATTTGCGGCACACCTCTTCGTTGGTCAGGGCATCGGCTATCTCGGCGCTGTCGGCCATCAGCTTCTCGCCCAGCACGGCTGCCAGTCTGTCCATCGTTCGTACCGAAGGGATGGTGAGGTTGAGCGGCGTCTGCATGCCGTTCTTCATCCTGCGGAACACCGAGAGAGCGCCGTCGTCGGTCGTCACCTCGTAGCGCCCGGTACGGATATTGTCCAGATAGGAAGTGTGGCGTGCCATCGTCCTGAAAGCTGCTATGCCGTGTTTCGAGGCGATGCCTTGCACTTTGGTAAAAACCGAGTCGGCATTGTCGTCGTCGTCGATGCAGACATACACCGTCTCGTCCATCTTGCTCATCGGCGAGAAGAGGTAGTAGTAGGCCAGTCCGATGATGGCCAGCACGCATACCGCCACGGGTACGACATATCTGCTCGATTTCTTGTTGGTCGTTTTCTTAGTCATAATCGATATTGTTTTGGGGGTGCAAAGGTACGAAGAAAAGCCTAAAGGCAAGCACCTTTCAACTTGTTTTATCCATCATTTTGTTTTTTTTAAGCATCAGGGCCAGCAACAGGCTCAGACAGCCTATTGTCAGGTAGACGAAAACCACCTGCCCGACGTTAAGATGGATGTTGTTGATGGTGGAGCCTGGCAACGACGCCATCCACGTAACGAACTTGTTCATCATGTCGGCCACCGATGCAAGCAACGCAGCAATGGTTTCGGCAACGATTGTAACATACAGAAAGACAATGAGAAAGACACTCATCGCTACAAGAATTGTTGCACAAGGAATGACCACCAGGCTGGAGAAGACAGAATAGGTAGAGATGTAGCCGAAATGGTAGGCGATGAGAGGAGCTACACCTATCTGGGCCGCCAATGACACGCAGAGCATCGACCAAAGCCACGAAAGGGCTCTGTTGGTGGGACGTGGCACGATCTGGCAAAACAACGGATAGAACACGACGATGGCTGTGACGGCTGCAAACGACAGCTGGAATCCGATATTGTAGAGGTCGGCAGGACTGATGAGCAGCATGACGAAGGCTGTGGCGCCCAGCACGTTGAGGCTCACGTGTCCACGCTGGTGCAGGCTCATCAGCTCGTAGAGCGTCACCATCGTAGCAGCCCTGACGGCCGATGGAGGCATCTGCACGATGTAGACATAGCACCAGACGGCCGCTATGAGCAATCCCTCGGCAAGTAGCCGACTCAACGTCAGACGGTATCGCGGGCGATGGCTGAACAGCAGTTTGAAGAGGAAGAAAATGATGCCGATATGTAGGCCGCTGAGCGCCAGCACGTGAGCTGCTCCGCTGGAAGAATAGTCGGCACGCAGGTCGCGACTGATGTTGCGCTTCTCGCCCATCGACATCGCCACCACGATACTTCCCTCTTGCTGCGCATCGGCTTCGGCAAACAGGCTGTTCATCCGCTGGACAACGGCTCGGCGAATAGGATTCGACGTTGGATTAAACTCGCTCGTCGCCGACGACGTATCGCTCACAACCATGCGCATCCCACCAAGGGCTAAGAAAGCTGTCAGCAGGAAAACCGTCTGCCACGATGGATGACTACGAGCAACGATGGCCGCACCTGCCGATGCAGCCAGCAGACAAGCCCACACCGTCAGCGAGGATGATGGAAACCACTCGCCCACAGCCACGATGCCGAGCATGAAGGCGATACAGACTATCGTCATCGGATATTTCTGAAGACAGTTGCTCATGTTGTCTGCCAAGGGTGGTTCCAGAACGTTTTCAGCCAAGGGTGATGACCTCGCAGTCGGTAAAGCTGCTGCCGTCGATGGTCAGTCGCACCAGCGTACGCTCCTTATGCCAGCCCTGCAGCCCAGCAGCTCCGGGGTTGATGTGCAGGAGGTGGAGCGTCTTGTCGTATTGCACCTTCAGGATGTGAGAGTGGCCGCTAATGAAGAGCTGAGGAGGATTGCTGAAGATCTGACTGCGTATGCTTGGGTCGTAGTTGCCGGGATAGCCGCCGATGTGCTTCATCAGCACGCTGACACCCTCGCATTGGAAGCGTAGCTTCTCGGTGAACATCTGTCGGAGATCTCCTCCGTCGCAGTTGCCGTAGACAGCCCGCAAGGGCCGTATCTCCTGCAGCCGCTGAGCTATCTCCAAAGAGCCAAAGTCGCCGGCATGCCATATCTCGTCGCAGGGCTCAAAATATGTCTTGTAGCGATTGTCCCAGTAGGCATGGGTGTCGCTAATGATACCTATTTTTTTCATTTCTTCCGAATTAGTAATAGCTTATAGTCATGCAAAATTAAACATATTCTGCTTAAAAACCATTTATTTTTTTGGTTATTTACGAAATTGACACTAATTTTGCAGGAAATAGTGGTTATTGACACGTCGATGATGAGAAAAGCATCCGGTTTTTGCAGGTTTCCAGACACCGCTGGCCTCAGAATGCTGACGTTCCTGATTGTTATGTCGGGAACAATCCATGCCTTTGCACAGAGTTTTATGCCGCGACAAATCACCGGTCGCGAGGACAGCATCCGCCAGAAGGTGTTTGCCATGGGGCTGCCGGTGGTGGAGGTGAACACGGTGAACCGCGAGTTCCCCCACTACTATTCGGTCGACGCGCCCGAGGGCTGCTGGGGTATGAGCATCACGGGTGCCACGAAGGTGCCGGGAAGAGTGACCATCTCGTTGGGCGATTCGCTCTTGTTCGATAGTGGCGAATACGAGGAAGACATCAGTGGGATGACCATCAAGATACGCGGCAATACCAGTGCCCGACAACCCAAGAAGCCCTACAAAATCAAGCTCCAGAAGAAGGCCGACATGCTACGACGGGGCGACAGCCGATACAACGACAAGAACTGGCTGCTGCTCACAACATTAGGCATCCTTGCCGATGTGGGGTTCAAGGTGAACAGCCTTTTGGGCCAACCGTGGACTCCTGCCTACGAACACGTCAACCTCTTCTTCAATGGCGAGTGGAAAGGTGTCTACCTTATGACAGAATCGGTCAGGCGAAACCCATCGTGCCGCATCAACATCGGTACCGACGGCTTCCTTTTCGAATACGATTCCTACTGGTGGAACGAGGATATCTACGTGGAGAGTCCCACGCTGGATCGCCCAATGCATTATACCTTTAAATATCCTGAACCGGATGAGATTACTCCCGAGCAGATAGCCTACTTCACAGAGATGATAACAGCCGTAGAGCAATCGCTCTACAACGGCACTTACGCCAACTATATTGATGTTCACTCGTTTGCCGTATGGCTCCTCAGCCACGACCTGTTGGGCACACGCGACTCTGCCGGCTCTAACTACTACCTCACGAAATACGACAGCACGCCAGCGAGCAAAGTGACGATGGCCAATCTGTGGGACTTCGATACCGCCATGTTGTGCGACGAGCGCTGGTCGACGCTTCATGGCGTGTTCTATTTTAAGAGCCTGTTCGACAGCGAGAATCAGGCTTTCCTTCGCGAATATGTCCAGCTGTACGATGCTGTGGCTCCCACCTTCTACGACGAGATAGACGACTGGCTCGAACAGTTGTCAGCCTCAGCATTAGCTGCACAGATGGAAGAAGCGGTCAAGTGGGACGGTATCCGTTGGAACGAAGTGCGCACTCCCTTCTCTGAAGAGATAGAGAATGCGCGCCAATGGTTTGCCCGAAGGAAAGTTTGGATGGATGCTGCCATCGATGAACTGCGGCTTCAAATCCTCCCGACAACCATCAAGAGGCCGTCGGATGATGAAGCCTTGAAGACCTATTACAACCTGCATGGGCAGCGAATAAGCATGCCCAGAAGGGGCATCAACCTAAAGAACGGAAAGAAATACGTTGTTCGTTGAACAACAACTACTTATCCATTCTCCATTCGATGTATTGACGAAGCAGTTGGCGCGTACGTTCCATACCCAAAAGCGACGTGTCGACACACAGGTCGTAGCTCTCAGCATGTCCCCATCGCTTGCCGGTATAATAGTTGTAATAGCTGGCACGCTGCTTCTCCTTCTCGCTGATGATGCGGCGGGCGCTATCAGCATTGCACCCTTCGCGCTCACAAACAGCCTTGATGCGTTCTTCCAAGCGGGCCGTAATGAAGATGTTCACCACATCGTCGCGGTCGCGCAGAACATAGTCGGCACAACGGCCTACGAAGACACAGCGACCCTCGTCGGCGGCTTTGCGGATGGCTTCGCTCTGGAACAGAAACAGACTCTCTTGCGAAAAGCGGCTATTATAGAAGTTGGTGTCCGAGACATGCGGGGCATGCAGGTGGAAGAGCGACTTCAAAAAGCCTTTCTGCTCGTCGTTCTGCTCGAAGATTTCTTCCGAGAAACCACTCTCCTTGGCTGCCAGGTTCAGTAGTTCGCGGTCGTAAAACTTACAGCCGAAATCGTCGGCCAGCATCTTCGCTATATCGCAGCCGCCACTTCCCAGCTGCCGTCCTACGTTAATAATCAGATTATCCATAATGCCTAATGCTTAATGCTTAATTCATAATGCCTAATTTTCAATTATCAATTATCAATTATCAATTATCAATTATCAATTACCAACGCCCTAAAGCGCCTCATATAGCGTATCATGATGATCCAAGTCACGACGAAAGCAATAGCGTCGGAAGCTGGCAAGGCTGCCCACACACCATCGACGCCCATGATGGGCGGTAGGATGATGAGCAACGGGAGCAGGAAAATCATCTGTCGCGAGAGCGAGAGGAAGATACTGATCTTCGCCTTGCCTATCGACTGGAAGAAATTGGTAATAACCGCCTGCGAGCCAATCAGCGGGAAGAGAAGCATGTTGATGCGTATGCCTCGCTCGGCTATGCTGATGAGCTCCTTGTCAGAGGTGAACATCCTGGCGCAAGCATAGGGAGCCAACTCGCCGACGAGCCATCCCACAATCATAATCAACGTGGCCGCTATCATCGAGTAGTTCAAGACGCGCATCATCCTGCCGTATTGCTGAGCTCCGTAGTTGTAGCCTGCAATAGGCTGCATGCCTTGGTTGATACCCATCACAATCATGAAGAAGAGGAACCCGATGCGGTTGGCTATACCGTAGGCTCCTACGGCAAGGTCGCCACCATAGCGCACTAATGCCGTATTGATGAAGATCACGATGATACAGGCACAAGCGTTCATCGACAGAGGCGACAGTCCGATGGCGAGGATGTTGCGGATAATGTCCTTGTCGAGACGATAGATGCCCCGACGGAAATGGAGCAGTTCGTTGGGATTGCTGAAGAGCCATATCTGCCAGCACATGGCCGTCAGCTGCGAGAGAACGGTGGCCAAAGCGGCACCACGAATGCCCATATCGAAGGTATAGATAAATAGCGGGTCGAGCGCCGTGTTGAGCACGACGGTAAAGATAGTTGCATACATCGCATGCCGAGGTTTCGACGCGGCTCGCAAGAGGCCGTTCATGCCGAAGTAGAGATGGGTGAAGACATTGCCCAACAGGATGATCTGCATGTAGTCGCGGGCATAGCTGATGGTGTTGTCCGTCGCTCCGAAGAAGTAGAGGATGGGATCGAGGAAAAGCAGGCACACCGCTCCGAAGATGATGCCCGTGATGATTTTCAGCACCACCGAGTTGCCCAGAATCTGCTGCGCCATCGAGTAGTCTTTCTGTCCAAGCTTCACGGAAAGGAAGGTTGCCGCGCCCACACCGATACAGGCACCGACGGCACCACTCAGGTTCATGAACGGAAAGGTGATGGCCAGGCCCGATATGGCCAGGGGACCGACACCCTGTCCGATAAAGATAGAGTCGACGATGTTATAGAGCGAACTGGCCACCATAGCCACGATGGCCGGTGCAGCATATTGCACGAGCAACTTGCCAACAGGCTTTGTACCCAGCTCGAGGGTTGCTTTCTTGTTGTCTGTTGATTTCATTTCGACTGCAAAGGTACGAAAAAATCGTTTAAGCGAAGAAAGAATAAGTAAAAACTTATTTTTTTGAGCGGGAGTACCTTATCTAAAGGTACGAATAATTCTTCATTCAAAGGTTATCATGCAACGTAATTCGTATCTTTTTTTATTTATTTCGCTCCGAAACTTGCGTAGTTTCACAAAATACACTACTTTTGCAAAGCAACTATACAACCTATCCAATGAGACAAACGCTTACTCTATACGAACTCAACTCGCTCGTCAGGCAAACGATAGAAACAGTCATGCCCCATGCCTATTGGGTGGAGGCCGAACTGTCGGAGGTGCGCGAAGTGCGCGGCCATTGCTATATGGAACTGGTGCAGAAAGACCTTCGGGGCAACACCCCTGTGGCTCGTGCTTCAGCTAAATGCTGGAAAAACACGTGGATGTCGGTACGTCCGCGATTCGAACGAACCACCGGACAGACATTACACGAAGGCATGAAGGTGCTGTTGCAGGTGTATGCACAGTTTCACGAGGCCTACGGTTTCTCTTGGATCGTCAGCGACATCGACCCGACGTTCACCTTGGGTGATATGGCACGCCGCCGACAGGAGATTATCAAGCAACTCAAGGAAGAGGGTGTCTTCGACCTGAACAAACAGCTCGCGCTTCCCCTCTTTGCACAGCATATTGCCGTTATCTCGGCTGCCAATGCTGCTGGCTATGGCGACTTCGCCGACCAACTGGAGCACAACGACTATGGTTTCAGCTTCCAGGCGACGCTCTTCCCCGCCATCATGCAGGGCGAACAGGTGGAGCAGAGCATCATTGCAGCCCTCAACGCCATCGACGAAGCCTCTCTATCGCAACCCTTCGACTGCGTCGTCATCATCCGTGGCGGTGGTGCCGTTGCCGACATGTCGGGCTTCGACACCCTTCTGCTGGCTGAAAACGTTGCCAACTTCCCGCTGCCCATCATCACGGGCATCGGTCACGATCGCGACGAGTGTATATTAGATATGGTATCGCACACGCGCGTGAAGACACCCACAGCCGCTGCTGCCTTCCTCGTGAGCAACCTGAAGGCAACGTCCGAACGCATCCTGCTCGCACAGGAAAGCATCCTCCGCATGGTGACGCAACGGATGGAGCGCGAGAAGCTGCGCATCGCTTCATTCTCGGAGCGCATCCCGGCTCTCTTCTCGCTGGTCAAGACAGAGCAGCAACGACGCATCGAACAGCTGCAGAACCGCTTGCTGACAGCCGTGCAACGCAAGCAGCTCAACAGCGAGACACACCTCCAGCTGCTTGTTTCGCGTCTGTCGCCATTAGCTACGCAAACGCTCATGCGCGAGCGCCATCGTCTGGAGTTGCTCTCCCAACGTGTGGCAGCCTGCAATCCTCAGCTGCTGTTGCGTCGGGGCTATAGCATCACGACGCTCAACGGGCGAGTAGTTCACGATGCAACACAACTAAAAGCGGGCGATGAGCTGATCACCCGCTTCGAGAAAGGCTCCGTCCGTTCGGAAGTCAAGCCTCCTGTTCGTCAGTCTTAATGCGTTCTGTCAGGTAGTCGAAGAACATCTGCATGGCCTTGTTGGTGGCCCGCGCGATGTTGAGGTCGCGTCCGTCGTCTTCTGTAATCTTCAGCGTCACGGTGTCGCCGGGCTTTCCGCATGCCAGCCAGATGGTGCCAACGGGGTTCTCTTTTGTTCCTCCTCCTGGACCGGCAACACCTGTGGCAGCAATGGCGAAGTCGACGCAGAGCGTCTTGCAGGCCCCGGCTACCATCTGCTGAGCCACTTCCTCGCAAACTGCCGTCTTCTCTTCGAGCAACTGATGGTCGACACCGAGCAGTCGTTCTTTAATCTCGTCGACATACGAGATGATGCTTCCCTTGAAATAGTTGGAAGCGCCTGGTGTGGCGATGATAGCCTCGGCTATCCTGCCGCCTGTGCAGCTCTCGGCTGTTCCCATCGTCAGTCCCTTTTCGTAGAGCAGACGATTGATTTCGCGGCTGATGATTCTGTTTTCAAATTCCATATCTAAGTATTTTGTTTCGTTATTTTTCAGAATAACATGATCCTTACTATTCCCCTCTTCATCAATTGAAAGTTACCTTCGCAAAGGCCGGTGCATCGATAGGGCAAAACTCCTGATGGAGGTATTTGTAGTAGCCCGTGATACCTATCATGGCGGCATTGTCGGTGGTATAGCTGAACTTCGGGATATAGATGGTCCATCCGTAGCGGCGTGCATGGTCGTGGAAAGCATTACGCAATCCCGTGTTGGCCGACACACCACCGGCTACTGCGACATGCTTGATGCCCGTCTGCTTGACGGCCAGCTTGAGCTTCTTCATCAGGATGTCGACGATGGTGTATTCCAGGCTGGCTGCGATGTCTTCCTTATGATGCTCGATGAAGTCGGGTTCTTCCTTGATCCAGTCGCGCAAGTTGTACAGGAAGCTGGTCTTCAGTCCGCTGAAGCTATAGTCGAGTCCTGGAATATGGGGCTCGGCAAACTTATAGGCATGCGGATTACCCTGACGGGCGAGCCTGTCGATGATAGGTCCGCCCGGATAGCCCAGCCCCATCACCTTCGAGCATTTGTCAATAGCCTCACCGGCAGCATCGTCGATGGTCTGCCCTAACACCTCCATATCGTTGTAGGCATTGACCTTGACAATCTGCGAATTGCCGCCGCTGACGAGCAGACAAAGGAAAGGCAGTGGCGGTGCCGACTGGTCGTCGTCGCTCTCTTTGATGAAGTGAGCCATGACGTGTCCCTGCAGATGGTTGACGTCGATGAGCGGTATGCCCAACGAGCGCGCCATTCCCTTTGCAAAGCTGACGCCTACGAGCAGCGAGCCCATCAGTCCGGGCCCACGAGTGAAGGCGATGGCTGATAGCTGCTGGCGCTCTACTCCAGCACGCTTGAGAGCCTGGTCGACCACGGGGACGACATTCTGCTGGTGGGCTCGCGATGCCAACTCTGGCACCACGCCGCCATAGGCTCGGTGGACATCCTGCGAGGCCGTGACGTTGCTCAGCAGCACACCATTGCGCAAGACTGCTGCCGAGGTGTCGTCGCAAGAGCTCTCAATGGCAAGTATGTATATATCTTTCATTGCTTATTGTTTTGTTTGTTGTTGCTATAGAAGCTATAGAAACTATAGATGCTATAGATACTATAGATACTATAGGAAGCAAGCTAATAGGTCAGAATCTCTACGCCTGTCTCGGTCATCAGCAGCGTGTGTTCCCACTGTGCGCTGGGCTGCTCGTCTTCCGAGATAACCTCCCATCCGTAGGGGTCGTCAGAGTCGATGAAGACGCGCCACGTACCCATATTGACCATCGGCTCGATGGTGAACACCATGCCCGGAACGAGCAGCATGCCCGAACCCTTCTTGCCATAATGCGCCACATCGGGCTCTTCGTGGAAAGCGTTGCCCACACCATGACCGCACAAATCGCGCACAATGCCATAGTGATAGCGCCGCGCATGCTTGTCGATAGCGTTGCCGATGTCGCCCACAAAGCAGTAGGGCTTGGCTGTCTCCATGCCTATCTCTAAGCATTCCTTCGCTACGCGCACCAGCTGTTCCTTCTCGGGAGTAGTCTTTCCGATGATGAACATGCGCGAAGCGTCGGCAAAATAGCCGTCGAGGATGGTGGTACAGTCTACGTTGATGATGTCGCCCTCCTGGAGGATATCCTCAGCCTTCGGTATGCCGTGACATACCACCTCGTTGATACTGGTGCAAACGCTCTTGGGAAAGCCCTCATAGTTGAGCGGAGCAGGTGTGCCTCCGTGCTCGGTGGTATATTTGTAGACTATCTCGTCTATCTCGAGCGTACTCATCCCCTCATGAATCAGTCGGGCCACTTCGTCGAGCACAGCAGTGTTGAGCACACCGGCTCGGCGGATGCCTTCAATCTGTTCGGGCGTCTTGATAAGGTCGCGTGTAGGCACTTCCTTGCCTTTATGTTCCCAATACATCACTCGGCGGTCCAGTTCGGTAATCTCTCCTCCAGGAGCCAAGTGCCATCTTTTCTTCTTCATATCTCAATTATCAATTCTCTATTCTCAATTGTCAATTGTCAATTATCAATTCTCAAAATCTTTTGAAGGCGCGATCCATCTCGCGTCGGTCTTCCTTCTCCTTGAGCGTCATACGCTTGTCGTACTGCTTCTTGCCTCGGCAGAGAGCAATGTCCATCTTGGCCCGACCCTTCTCGTCGATGAAGACCAGCGTGGGCACGATGGTGTAGCCGGGCAGCTTTGTAGCATCCTGCAGACGATGAATCTCGCGTCGGGTGAGCAGCAATTTGCGGTCGCGCTTCATCTCATGGTTATTATACGAACCATAGAAATAGGGACTGATGCTCATTCCCTTCACCCACATCTCGCCATTGATGACGTGACAGTAGGTGTCGACGAGCGAAGCCTTGCCCAGTCGGATGCTCTTTATCTCCGTTCCTGTCAGCACGATACCAGCCGTAAACGTCTCGACGAAGAAATATTCGAACGAGGCCTTCTTGTTCTTGATGTTGACGGGGCTCTTCTTGCGGAGCAGTTCTTGTTCTTTATTCATTGTTCAATACAGTTGCAAAATTATCGATATGCTCGTCTATATAGTAGGCTATCATGGCCGACCATCGCTCTTCGTTCTCGACAAACTCGTCGTCGAAGTCGTCGTATTTGGGGAACTGTTCGTACAGCGCCATGAATTGTTCGTCGTCGCAGTCGCGCTCGATGTCTTCGTGCGTCTTGCGATACAGGTCGTTCGCTTTGCGAATCATCCGTGCCAGGTCGTCCAGTCCCCATTGCCTGACGGCCTTTCCGAAGGGGTTGCGGAAGAAGAAGGGCCCGTAGCCGTTGTGTATCAGCTGGATAAATCCGCCGTCCATCAACTCCGATCGCAGTATATCGTAGCCGAGGAGCGTTATCTGATCGCTGTTCAGCTGAGCCATTGTCTCGGCGTTGAGCTCGCCTCCGATGGCCTCCTTGATGGCATTGACGAACAAGTCGAGAAACTCGTCGAGACCCTTTTCCGCAGCCCTGACAAGCTCTGAGTTTTTTATTTTCACTTCTTTCATGGGTGCAAAGGTACGAAAAAAATCGATTAAGCGAAGAAAGAATAAGTAAAAACTTATTTTTTTGAGCGTGAGATTTTTATTCAATAAGCGAGCGAAATGCAAAAGGTAAACTTGTTTTTCTTTTCATTTCCGAGCGAAAGTACCTTATTTTTAGGTACGAATAAGCGAGCGAAAAGACAAGAAAAAACAAATAATCTTTTGTTTTTACGGGCTTATTTGCGGCATTTGCCAATGC
>CAMORS010000055.1 GCA_946624005.1 uncultured Prevotella sp.
GGCGGACATAATAGGCCACTCCGTCTGTTTCCGAGTCATAGAACACGCCATCCACAAGAAAACGCTCGGTGACAAGATTCCATGACTTGCCGCCCGTCGATTTCCACACGCCATACCCCTTTGTCTTGAGCAAGTACTCCTCACCGTCATGGGGGGATGGCACCACTTGGGTGTGCATGCTCGGCCTCTCATATTCCTCTGCCGAGAACTCATCATAGAACCAGTACATGTCGATAATCATCTGGAGGCTGCCCAGATGGTCGTCGGAAACATACAGGTAATGGCACAGGCAGTCAACGGCGGGTGCCCCATACACATACACTCTTCCGTTGGTTTTGTTGACGTGCAGGCTGGGAGGACCCGCCAGTAGCTGTGGCTCCATCCTTGCACCATCGGCGAGGGTCAGCGTGGCAACCGTCCATTGGCTTCCGAAATCCTCCGAAGAGAAAACGGCATAGAAATCATTCGGGTACTCGCCGGCCTTCGTCGGCGTGCAGCTCATGTATATGAGATCTGGGTTGCCAGCATCCTGTGCAAGGGAGAAGAAGCATCCCTCCCCGCTCTCTGCCACCCATCCGGGGGTGACGTCCCTCGAAGCGCAGCCCATGCCATCAGCTTCAAGCAGCATCGTGCCGAAAGGGTCAAGATACCAGATCATGTCAGGGTCCTCATATTCGCGCTCCTCCCAGCCGATGGCCAGCACACGGGAGCCGGACTTCACGAAATCGATGATCTTTACACCAACGAAGGCGTATGCCTTCCAACCGTCGCGCCGCTTCACGTCAAGGCTGTACAGTCCTTCGTCACATGCTGCAAATAATGTGTCCCCATAAACATGAAACGAGTTTACATGTTTTTCCGTAAGGCTGCTCAAACTTTCTGGGGCACCCTGTGCATTGACGGATTGTAGTAAACACAATACTGAAAATGCCAAAAATGTTAATCTCCTCATAATAAAGGTTGTTTTGGTTATATGTTATTGTTCTGCAAAGTTAATCAATTTATCGTATAGTTTTCATAAAAACATGGTTAAAATTTTATAACCGAACCTGTTTCTTTAGAATTTCCTGATCGTGTGATAGCAGAAAAATCATCAAGAAAGAGTGACACTCTCTTTTTCGCTTCATCCACAGTAATGGTTAACGAGTTGTTGTTTTGTGCTTCTGCAGGGCGTGATTACTTTGTTCCGCCGGCAAAGATAAGACTTTTCGGCGAAACGCGCAACATTTCCTCGTAAATTTTCTTCTTTTAAATGGCTATGCATAGCTATGCATGCCACCGAGGAAATAGTTGACGCCGAAATAGGTCATGATGAGCGAAAGGAAAGCCAGAATCATGAAGAGGTGGTAGTGGGAGGGCTTGCGCAGCCAAGGAAGCGAGCGGTCGTGAAGCGGTACGGCATAGACCATCAGCGTGATGAGCGCCCATGTCTCTTTCGGGTCCCAGCTCCAATAGGTGCCCCACGAGACGTTGGCCCAGATGGCTCCCGTGAAGATACCAAAGCCGAGACAGGTGATGGCTGGATACAGGAACAGCTGCGACAAAGTGTGCAGACTATTCTCCCACTTCGCGTGCCTCATCCTGACTGATGCCACCAGCCCTGCTATGCCGCAGATGAAGGTCATCGACAGCAGAGCGTATGCCATCATGATGATGCTCACATGGATGGTGAGCAAGGGCGACGACAGTACGGGCATGACGTGCGATATCTGCGGGTCCATCTGCGAGATATGGCTCACCAGGAGGAAGAATCCCGACATGAGGAAGCCGAAGAAGAGCATGATGGGGAAGCGTCGCTGCATCAACAGGGCCATCAGCATCACGAGCCAGGCCATGAGGAGCATCGTCTCGTAGCCGTTGGCCATCGGGATGGTGCCGGAGACTATCCAGCGCAAGATCAGACAGAGCGTCAGCGCCAGGAATGAGAAGAGAAGAATGAAAAATGAAGAATGGTGGTGTCGAGGGTGCGGGGGTGCGGGGGTGCGGGGGTGCGAGGTTACACTTGAGGGTGCGAGGGTGCGAGGGTGCGAGGTTACACTTGAGGGTTCGGTGTTTCTTAGGAAGCCGATGAGCAGGAGCATGGCCATCGTCAGGTTGACCATGAAGAGAATGGTGGCGAAGGGCACGGTGTTATAGAGTCGCTCGGCTCTTGTCCGTTGGGCTGAGGGCAGCGATGTGCCACCATAACGCACCTGATACTTCTGCATTTTTTGCAGATATTCATTGATACGGTCGAAGCGTCCTGCATGGGCATCCTCGTTGATGAGCGAGAAGACATTCTTCATGTATTCTTGCTGTTCGGCATCGATATGCTCGGGATATTTGTCCACCGGACTGTACCAGGTTGTACGGGGTACGTTCGAGGGTGCGGGGGTGCGGGGGTGCGGGGGTGCGAGGTGAGAGGTGTAGGGGAATATCTTGAGCAATTTGCCTTGCCGCAGCTCCATGATGAGCTGCAGGCGGTCGTCCACCTTGCCTACATCCTTATGGAACGCGTCGTTGTTGCCGCGATAGTATTCCTGGACATACGGCCCCAGGATATATCCCATCGAATGGTTGAAGAATGTGTTGACAGAGCAATACTTGGGCAGTTGGAGCGTTTCGCGCAGCGGGCCGCCTTTCAGTTTGAGGATAGGTTCATTGCTCCATTCGTCGCCCCAGAAGATGAAGCCCGCCAACACCTGCTCGGCTGTATATTTCCCATAATGCCGCTTGCCATAGAGCTTCTTGGTGAAGTCGATGGCAAAGGTCTGCACAGGGCAGATACGATCGTTGTAGAGCATGTTGAGCTTGCCAAATTCGCGGGCCGTCGATGTGGGAAAGGTGTGAGGCTCGTCTGCCATCCCCACACTGGGGAGAAAGCAAAACAGCACCAAGAGCAGCTGGCGGAACCGTCTGCCAGGAGCCACGAGCATCCACACGAGGGCGATGAAGAGCAGCGCATAGCCTGTATAGGTAACGGGGATGCCCCACGGGTCGCTGTTGACGGCGAGGATAGCCCCCTGGGCATCCTCGTCGTAGCTGCTTTGATAGAAGCGTGTTCCGCGGTGAGAGAAGATGTTGTTCATCGATACCTCCGACTTCAGCACCTGCTTGCCGTCGGTGATGGTCAGTTGCGACACATAGTCGGCAGCGGCTGTCGTTCCTTCATGATAAACGATGCGGAATGTGTCGAGCTTTACAAGGTAGGGAAGTTCTTTGCTGACGGTCGTCTGTCCTTTGTTCACCACATAGCTGTCCGACTGCTCGCCGATGCGGAGGTGCATCATGCCCTGTGTTCCCGTGAGATGGGTGAGCAGCGCACCAGCAAGGATGACGACGAACGAGAGGTGCAACACGACGGCGAAAGCCTTCCTGACCCGCTGTTTCAGGAAGTAGACGATGCCGACGGCTGTCAGCAAGGCCCACAACAGCGAGAACCACCACGCTCCGTAGATGTGGTGGGCCACGAAGGCCGATCCTTGATACTTCTCAACGATAGTGGCCATCGCCATACAGATGACGATGGCCACATATAAGATGATGAGCAACTTCTTCATTCTTCACTAAAGATCAGATAGCACGAAGGAACTTCACCACGGCGTCGCGATCGGCCTTCGGCAGGTTGTAGAACTTCAGCGTGCTCTCGTAGGCATCCGACTTCTTCGAGTAGCCGTGCCAGAGGATGGCCTCTATCTCGTTGCGGGCACGACAGTCGTGCAGACGGTCTTCTGCACCGGTGTTGACCAGGCTCAGACCGCGTCCCCACAGCGGTGTTGTGCGGCACCACGAGCCGTGGATGCCGTTCTTCATGTAGAGGCGGTGCTGAATCATGTCGGTATAAGGCCAGATGGTCTGGTTCTTATACTGCGGCAACTGCAGGTTCTGGCTGGCGATGATTGAGGGGTTCCAGTAGTTGTCGGTCGTTGTTTTCCACGATGGGCGGTGACAGGTGGCACATCCAATCTGCATGAACACCTCCTTGCCACGCTGCACCTCAGGATCCTGCAGGTTGCGGGCGCGGGGGATAGCCAGTCCGCGGTGCCACACCTGGAAGGCCCAGAAGTTGTTGTCCGACATCTCCGGCTCGAAGTTGTGCCAGGGGTTGTCAAACTGGTTGGTCTTCGGCGAGAGGAGATTCAGCACAGCGTCGGCGATGCCTTCATCCGTACCGTCGGCATAGTAGGGCGACTTCGGGTCGGCCTTGATCTTGGCGATTACCTGCGGATTCTCCGACATGGCCTTGGCCCACGCGTCGGTGGTGTAGAGCTTCGGACGGTCGCTGCGCGACACGTTGGTGATGTTCCAGATAGCATTGGCACCGGCTCCGTCCTGCAGCGAGCCACGCGTCATGGCATAGGTGAACTTCTTGATGCGGTTGACCTGCTCGGTGCCGCTCGATGCGTTCACGTACATGGCCGTAGCAGCCCAGTCGTTGGCTTCCTTATCCCAGAAGGCTGGGTTCAGCTCTGTGTAGGGAGCCTCGCGCTGATATTGTGCCTTGATGCTGTCGTCGGGGATGGCATCGAGCAGACCCGTTCCGATGATACCGATGGTCGATTCCAGACGGAAGGCCACGGCACCGTTGCCCGTCTCCCACGGTGTGGGATTGGTGTTGAAGGCAGCACGGTCGATGCTCAGCTCGGGATAGATAAGCTGGTAGCGCTCGCCGTCGGGGAACTGTGTTGCCGAGATCTCGCTTCCCTCGCCCATCTGCGTCACGGGCAGCCAGTCGAGATGGATGCCGCTCTCGTCGATAGGAGCCAGGAACGGACTGACGGCACGTGTCTGTGGCATACCCGTCACCTCTGCCACGTAGGGGCCGTCGTCGCTGTTCAGGCCGTCGGCAGGATGATAGACAACGAGCAGATAGCCGTTGCCCCATTCTGCGCGATACTGGTTGACACGCTTGCCATGACCATAGGCCGGATGGCAGTCGAGGCATGACTTGCGCACGTAGGCCGGACCCAGTCCATTGAACGGAGCCTGAAACTCAGTGACGTTGCGCTCGAAGAACTGCTCTCCGCGGTTGAATGCCTCGGTCAGTCCCATCTGTGTCACGGCGGGTGTCTCGTCTTCGTAGCATCCGGCGGTGACATTCATGGTTGTTCCTAATTCTCCGCCGACATACCATTCCTCGGCAGAGAAGTTACCCACAGCCTTACCGATATAGGCGGCTTCCTGCGTATTCTCTTCGGGCTTGACGTTGTCGTCATCGTCGTTACACGATGACAACAGCGTCATGCTCAGTGCTGTTGTAAAGAACAGCACGGTTTTCTTACTTGTCATTCTTCTCATAATCTTGCTCTGGATAATGTTTTTAGTTAGCAGCAATCCATTCGGCAGCCTCGTTCAGCTCTTCGTCGAGGTCGTTGATGGCATCCATGGCAGCCTTGGCATTGGCACTGTGGTAGTCGAGTACGAAGGGTGTGCCAGCCTTAGCAGTGTTCAGCGTCTGCAGAGCCTCGTTCAGGTTTTCAAGCAGGTCGGCAGCCATCTCGGGGTTGTACTTCTGCAGGTAGGCCATGATAGAGTTGGCATGCGGCTGAGCGCTCATCTGTCCGTTGAGGGCATACTGCACGCTGGTGATGTTGTCGAAGAAGTCGTAGTACGAACGCTGGCTGTAGGGCGACTCGATGTAGTTGGTGTCTTCGCCTGTGTAGGCCTGACCAATCTTCTGTCCCGACACCTCGGCGCAGATGTTGCTGCAACCGGCCACGAGGATGGTGTTCATCACGCCGCGCCACGAAGCGTATGTGCTGCCTGCCTGTGTGGCGTTGATGATGTTCTCGCCATAGTAGTACTCGCCTCCGCCGACGGTGGTGTTGAACTCACACTCCTCGACACGGTCGCGATGGGCCTTGGCAGCCTTCTCGCCGAGCCAGCTCACCTCCAGCTGGAAGCACTTGTCGCGCAGGTCGCCGGCAACGGCAGCTGCGAAGACGAGCTCTTCCTCGCCCGTGATGTTACGTCCGGCGAAGGCATTGTCGGTCTCTGTACCCAAGAGAGCCTCTACGGTGCGGTTCTTACCCTCGCGGAAGAGGATGAACTCGATGCCGTGGAAGCCGAGCTGCTGCTCGCCCACCTGTGCACGGGCATTCTCGATGGCATCGCCCTCGATGTCGTCGAGGATAGCAATCACCTCTTTATTGCTCAAGGCAACGGCCAATGCCGTGCGGTCGAGGGGCCATGTGTCGATGTGCGGGTCGATACCCCAGTCGGTGGCAGCACCATAGAGGAAGGCCTCACTCTGCTCCCAAGCCGAACGGGCACTGAGGAAGACGCTGCAGATGGCGTCGATGTCGCTCTGTGCCAGCGTGCCGGCGCGCAGCTTAGCCTTTGCCTCGACGAGCTTGTTGAACAGGTCGTCGGTCTGGTTGGCCAGCGAGGTGTAGATGGGGAAGATGACGTTGTTGACATACTGTGCGGTCAGGTCCTTCATGGCCTGATCCTTCTCGGTCATTTGTGTGGGATCGACGACGGGGTCGTCATCATCATCGCTGCACGATGTGAAGGTAGCATTCATGACGAGTGCTGTTGTGAAAAGCATCGCATACTTAAAAACTTTTTTCATAGCTCTGAATTTTTTTGTAGATTATATAATGTCTCTTTTTCTGTATTTACATAAAGAATCCCTCGTAGGCGATGCCGATGTTCAGGCTCGGCTCGTTGTTGTAGGGCGATTTCAGCAGTCGGGTGCTGTAGTCGGCCTTCACGGCAATCTGTGGCAGCGGACGGTAGTTCAGACCGAAAGCCAGGCGTGTGACGTCGGTGTAGTTGAACTGCTTCTTGTTGCCTTTCGGGATGTAGCTGTCGTAGTATTCGTAGCGTCCGAAGACATAAAGCTTCTGGCGGTTGCGGCGCAGCTGCTCTATCTGTGAGAACACATCATAGCCTGCCTCTATACCCACGCTGACGGCATTCTTGCCAATCATAGCACTCTTCACGGGCGAGTTGGAGGCATGAGCCTTGGCATCCTTGATGGTGTTGATGGCATCGACATCGCCCACGTAGCCATAGTCGGCCTGTCCGCGGACAATCCAGTTCCAGCGGTTCAGCGTCATGTCTACCGAACCGATGGCCACCGTACCCTTCACCTTGTCGTAGCGTTTGCCTTCGCCCTTGATGTCGTTGGGGAAGGTATTGTGTACGGAGTTGCCGTAGTAGCCGCTCACGCCAAAGCGCAGTCCGGGCATCGCATAGTAGTCGACGCGGGCGGCACCTCCAAGCTGGTTGGCAGGCTTGAACTCAAAGGGTGAACCGGCTCCGCTGTGAATCCAGCCGTCGCGGTTGAAGAACATTGCATTCAGACCAGCCACCAGCTCCACCTCATAGCGGAAGCGCCCTGTACGACCCCACAGCGAGATGCCCGTGTCGTGCCACGTGGAGGGCAGGATGGTGTTCTCGCCCTCGGGACGATAGACGGTGAAAAAGTTGAGCGGCTCGTGGTGGGCGTTGTTCAGGCCTACAGGCACCACGATGTGCCCTACCTTTATATTAAACGCGCGCGAGAACTCTTTGTTGATCCAGAATTGCTCCAGCTCTACCTCGCCTCCTTTCTCCTGCTCGCGTTCCCACTCGGCAGCCTCGTCGGCTTCGTTCTCGATGGTGCTGCCAGTGCCGGTGTGTTCAAACTCCACCTCCATACCGAGGGTCCAGCCGCGACCGAAGTCGTAGCCCAGATAGATGACGGCGTGCGGGATGTCGAAGCGTCCGTGCGACGGGTCGTTCTTGTAGTTCTCGGGAGTGCTGTAGCGGTTGACGTGGTCGCTGTAGAACATGCGGCTCAAGGCCACCTCGCCATAGCCGCCGATAGACAGGCGCTTGCCATTGGCATGGGTCATCACGCTGTCACCGGCCGACTCTTGTGCTGTTGCTGACACGGCAAGTGTTGTCATGGCGAGTGCCATCATTGTTGTCTTGAATATTTTCATAAGCTCTTTCACTGTTTTTTCTATAATTGTGGTGTATTTGTAATCGGGTGCAAAATTACATCTTTCTTCGTGTCCCGGCAATACCCATTATTGGGTATTTTCTGTGTTTTCCGGCAATACCCACTTTTAGGTATCATGCCGGTTTTTGATGCCTAACACACAGCATTTCACACTTTTATCTCAGCTTGCGACGCAGGTATCCGACAGCCAGTAACAGCCCTGTCAGGCTGACTGCCGTACCGCCTAACAGCAGCATCCACATCACAACCTGACGCAATACGGGATGGCGGGCGAAGAAGGGCGTGTTGAGGGCATGCAACCCTGTGTACAGCCACTTTCCGGCCCGTCGGTTGTCGTTGTAGTAGCGGCAGTCGGCCGTCTGTGGGTTGATATAGAACGTGCTGCCATCACCATCGTCTACCGTCACGCGGCAGGCGGGAAGAGTCAACTTCTGATGCTGGCTGACATAGTAGTTGTCGTAGCTCGTCAGCATCTCTGTACGGAGGGGCGTGTCGTGGTGAATAGCCGTTTTGACGATTCGGCCACAGTCGTCGGCAGAGAGCGTCACACGGCGGGCTGTCGAGTCGGAGGCATCGACAAGGTATGTTTCTTCAGCCGTCCAAACGCGGTAGTAGGGGCGGTGGCCCATCTCTATCCATTCTACTCTCTTTATATTGTCGCTTTGCAGTAAACGCTGAGTGGACAGGGTGAAAGTGGAAGGCTGAAGGCTGTCGGCATAAATGTCGCGGGCACTGTGCTGTCCGCGAACAGGCCACAGCAACTGCGGAGCATCGGCCAGCGACATGAAACCGCTGAAAATCCATGTGAGTACAAACAGTCCAAAGCAAAGTCCTAAGATGTGGTGCCAGCGGAAAAGCGTTTTTTTGTAAGGGGTGATGATGGAGGCTGTGCTCTTTCGCCGCCGCCGGGCGAGGAACATAGAGCGTAGGCCGACGACGATGCCGGAGAGGGTCATCAGGATGCCCAGTCCGGAGAGCCAGAGCACGGTGTCGGTCCACGGCTGTCGGCCAGTGGCACGCAGTTTTGTGATATATATCCAATGAGGGATGGCACCCACCCAAGCCCAGAAGCGGCTACGGCTGTCGGTCAGCTGCAGGGCGCGCCCTGTTCGTGAAGAGAGGTATAGCTCTGAACCACGACCGTCGTTCAGGGCGTAGTGGTAGATGGGGTATTCGTTGAAAGGCATGGCCCCGATGAGCCAGATGTCAATCTCGCCCAGCGTGTCGAGGAGGAGTGGAGGAGGGGCTGCCGATGACTGCCATTGCGAAGCGATGGTTAGTAGCTCTGATGCCGAGAAACGCTGGATGGGGCGGCCTGTCCGAGCGTCGTAGAGCCTCTCGCCGATGCTGTCGGTCATGGTGACGACGGGGCGGCCTGCCACCTGTTGCAGAGACAGGGCAGACAGGTGGGGAGGGTGTTGAATCGGCAGAGCCGATTCGTACATAACGCTGGGGGCATCGGGGCGGTTCGCGGTGGGGGCTTCGGAGTGGTTGGCGGTGAGCGGTTCGGCATGCGCCATTCGTTGTTGCTCTGTGAGCGAAGGGTACGTGTGGTACATCATGACGAAGCCCGAGAGGAACCACATCAAAAACAGGACACTGAGCACAGTGCCCAGTATCCTGTGAATGCAAAGAATGAATTTGAAAGTTCTCATTTACAGATTGAAAGTGGCCGTGAAGCGCACGTTGCGCCCTTCCTCAGGCACATAGCCCGTGGTGCTGACGGCATACATGTAATAGGTCTTGTCGAAGATATTGTTGAAGTTGAGTTGCAGCTTCCAGTTCTTCTTGAAGTTATAGCTGATCATAGCATTGGCGATGGCATAGGGATCGAAGGTCATGGTGTTGGCAGCATTGACATACACCTTGCTCGAATAGTTGAATCCGGCACCAATCTTCAGGCCCTTCAGTGCTTGCGGGAAGTCGTAGAACGCCCATCCGTAGGCCATGTGCTTGGGAGCGTGCTGCAGGTAGTTGCCGGCCTGCGTGTTGGCAGCATACTCTGTGACGGAGAACTCGCGCAGCTTGGCGATGGTCAGCGAATAGCCGGCATCGACGGTCAGGGCGTCGAAGGGGGTAGCTGTGAAGCTCAGCTCCAAGCCCTTCGAATCGGCGCGTCCCACCTGGCCCGACACGTTGGTGCCGTCGTCGAGCTTGCCCAGGCTCTGCACCATGTTGTTCTTCACGATGTAGAAAGCCGAGAAGTCGGCTTGCAGACGGTTGCCCAAGGTGATGTGCGACCCCACCTCATACTGCTGTCCGGAGATAGGTTTGTAGACGCTGCCGTTGACGTTGGAGTCGATCTTCTTGCCGTCGCTGCCGATGTAGATGTAGCCGTCGGCCACGGCGGTGCGAGTCGGCTTGAAGAAACTGCTCATCGAGGCATAGACATTGATTTTGTCGCTGAACTCATACAGCGCACTCAGACGATAGGTCAGGGCATTGTTGTGTTCGCTCGTCTTGGGATCTTTCGATGTGATGGTCTTGTGGTCGGAGTATACCATCTGGTAGTTGCGGTGGAAATAGTCGTAGCGCAGCGAGGCCAGCACAGTGAACTGCGGTGTGAAGTGGATATAGTCGCCGATGTGCAGACCATAGTCTTGCTCCCATTCCAGACTCCGCTTCTGCCAGGGGCATCCGATGTTGCCTTGGTTGAGAACAGGGTTGCGCACGTCGAGTACGGCGTTCTTTCCGGCTCCCGTGGCAGCCGAACCGTAGCTCGAACGCCAGCGCGGCAAGTAGAGGTTGGAGTAGTTGGCAGCGAAGAGCAGGTCGTGCTTGATGCTTCCCGTGGTGGCCTTGCCGTGCAGCTCTAATTGGTTTTGCAGCAGGTTGGTCTCGTAGGCAAAGAGGAACCCAGTGCGGCGGATGCTGTCCGTATTGATGTAGGTGCGCTTGTCGCCGTTCATGTAGTAATGCTTGTAGATGGGTTCCGACGAGGTGAGATAGCTCAGGCCTTCCGAGGCATAGTAGTCAAGGTCGTCGTAGTAGTAAGAGAGCAGGTCGACGAGTTTCCAGCCCGATTCGCCGAAGACGTGACTATACTTCAGCGCCACCGTGAGGTCTTTGTCGGTGAGGTGGTCGAGCGGGTCGTTGAAGCGCGTGCGGCGGTTGATATACGAAGGGATGTCGCCCTTCTCCCACACCTTGTTGCCGCTGAGGTCGAAGACATCGGCCGTGAAGTGGGGCTGTCCGGTGTCGGTGCCGTAGTAGTCGTCCTTGGCCGAAACGGAGAAACTCAGCTTGTCCCAGTCGCTCAGGCGGAAGTCGAGGGCGAGCCATCCGTTGTAGGCCTTGTTGTCGGTGTGGCGCCAGCCTTCACCGCCGCTCATCGAGAAGTCGGTGCGGAAGTTCACGCCCTTGGCAATCTGTCCGCTCGCACCGCCGCTGACGGTGTAGCGTCCCCAGCTGCCGATGCCCATGCCGGCGTTGACATGCCTTTCGGCCGTGGGCTGTTTGTGCACGACATTGACCACACCGCCCAGGGCCGAGTGGCCGAACATCACGGAGGCGGCACCCTTCAGCACCTCCACACTCTGCACCGAAGCCAGACTGGTGCTCGGAGCTGACTGGTAGAGGTTGTGTCGCTCGTCGCGGATACCGTCGTTGAGCAGCACGAAGTCAGAGAAACCGCGGATGGTGAAATAGAGGAATCCTCCATACGAGTTGATGGGGCGGATGCCCGTTGCCGTGCGGGTGGCATCGTTCAGGTCGCGAAGGTCGAGCAGCTCTATCTTCTCCCGGCCAATGCTGGCTACCGTCAGCGGAGCCTTGTTCAGCGGTACGGGCAGCTTGCCCACAGCCGACGGTTGGCGGCGATAGCTCGTTACGACAACTTCGTTAAGGTCGAGGGTTGTGTCGTTGGCTTCTGTCTGGCCAACAGCATACCCTGCAGACAGGCCCATCAGGGCCAATGCAATCATTCTTGCCTTTGTCATGACAATAAGGTAGGTTAAAATGTTAATAATAATCTCCCTGACCCCGGGGAGACGGTTACTTACAGCAATAGGCAGGTCTCCTGACTTCCCCCAGAAAAGCTCGCCTTCCCGCCTTTGTAATTTTTTAAATTTTAATTATCAAAGACAGTGGCTTTCGTTGAGCTTTTCCCAACAGGGGTTACAGTAGCGGGCACTGTCCAGGTTTTTCACCTGATTCCCTTTTAAAGACATGGCCACAACGGGCCAGTCTACCTAAAACCGGGTGCAAAGTTACTTATTTTTTATTAATTGCTATTACGATTCGCGAAAAAACTGTACCTTTGCATGCAAAAATACCAAAAAACAATGAGAGTATTGCTGATTATCATGGCCCTGATGGCCACTATTGCAACAAAAGGAAACGCAACGACACACGGCCTGACCGACGACGAAGCCGAACGGACGGCCCTGCTCATGGTGCACTTCGGGACAACTCACGATGACACGCGCCAGCTGACCATCGATGCTGTCAACAACCTGGCGCAGCAGGCGTTTCCACAGACAGAGGTGCGCGAAGCCTACACCTCGCGCATCGTCATCAAGCGTCTCGCCCAGCGCGGCATCGTCAGGCAGACTCCTTTGGAGGCTCTGCTCCGGCTGCGTGCCGACGGCTTCGAACGCGTTGTCGTGCAACCCACACACATCATCCCTGGCGAGGAGTATGCCACGCTGCTCAACGATGTGCGTCAGGTGGAGCACCTATTTAAATATGTACGCGTAGGAAAGCCCTTGCTCTACACATTAGCCGACTGTCGGGAGATGGCCGGGAAACTTACAGCCGCCCATGCCACGGAGAAGCATACGCATGTCGTCTTCGTAGGTCACGGCACGGAGCATCCCGCCAATGCCATCTATTCGCAGATGGACCGGCTGATGAAACAATGTTCGCCACGCTGCCATGTGGGGACCATCGAAGGCTTCCCTGCCCTCGACGATGTTGTACAGCAGCTGCGGCAGGCCAAGGCTCGCTGCGTGGTGCTTGTGCCGCTGATGTTCGTTGCTGGCGACCATGCCAAGAACGATATCTCCGTAGAGTGGAAAGAAGCCCTTGAGAAGGAAGGCATGCAGGTGCAACTGTGCATTGAGGGCCTCGGCCAGCGTGCTGATGTGCAAGACCTCTTCGTCCGCCATGTCCGTGAGGCGATGAACGACAATAAACGCTAAACCCAAAAAGAAGAATTATGGCAAACCTGAAATCTCTGGCAAAAGATACAGCCATCTACGGACTGTCGAGCATCGTAGCCCGTTTCATCAACTACCTGCTGGTACCCATCCAGACGGCCCGCTTTGCTGCCTCGGGCGGCGAGTATGGTGTCATCACCAACGTCTATGCCTACGTCTCCATACTCATCATCCTGCTCACCTTCGGTATGGAGACCACCTTCTTCCGCTTCATGAACCGTGAAGGCGAACGGCCCGAGCGCATCTATTCCACCACACTGTGGATGCTGGCCTTCACCTCGCTGGCATCTATCGTCGTGGTGCTGGCCCTGCTCCAGCCCATCGCCGGTGCCATTGGCTATGCCGACCACCCGGAGTATGTCGGCGTGATGTACACTACGGTGGCCATCGATGCCTTTATGGCCATCCCCTTCGCTTTTCTGCGCTACCAGCACAGACCTGTCAAGTTTGCTATGCTGAAGATTATCAACATCCTGCTGAACATCCTGCTCAACGTGCTGTACCTCATCGTGCTGCCAGCCCTCAGACTGAACCCCTTCGGCATCTACGACGAGCAGTTCACGTTGGACGTGGCCTTCGTCTTCTACATCAACCTTGTCTGCACCCTTTGCACGCTGCTGATGCTGTGGAAAGAGTTGCGCGGTTTCGGCTTTGGCTTCGACAGGGCTGCCTGCCGTCGCATGCTCAGCTACACATGGCCGCTGCTCGTCATGGGCGTTGCCGGCCAGCTGAACCAAGCCGCTTCGCAGATACTCTTCCCCTACCTCTACGACGGCTCGGTGGAAGAAGCCCGTGCGCAGTTGGGCATCTATGGTGCCTGTATCAAGATAGCCATGATTATGGTGATGATCACACAGGCCTTCCGTTTTGCCTACGAACCGTTTGTCTTCGGCAAGTCGAAGGACAAGGACAGCCGTGAGACCTATGCCCAGGCGATGAAATACTACATCGTCTTCACCCTGCTGGCCTTCCTCTGCGTCATGGGGTATATCGATGTGCTGAAGTTCATCATCGGCGAAAGCTACTGGGAGGGACTGCGCGTGGTGCCCATCGTCATGGCAGCTGAGATTATGTTCGGCGTGTTCTTCAACCTCTCCTTCTGGTACAAGCTGACCGACCGCACCATCTGGGGCGCCTATTTCTCGGGCATCGGGGCAGTGGTGCTCATCACCATCGATATCTTGCTCATTCCGCGCTTCAGCTATATGGCTTGTGCCTGGGCAGGCTTTGCAGCCTACGCCACGTCGATGCTGCTGTCCTATTTCATCGGTCAGCACTATTATCCCATCCGCTACCCGCTGAAAGACATCGCCCTCTATGTCGGCCTGTCCGTCGTAGGCTTTGCCGTCATGGCCTTGCTGCACGACGCACTGCCGCTGTGGGCCTCTCTCCTGCTCAATACAGTCATCATTCTGCTGTTTGCAGCCGTCGTGGTAAAACGCGACCTGAGCGCACACTTCAAAAGGAGGGCGAATGGATAAAATATGCTAATAATCAACGAATTGTTTTGCCATTTGCGCAGTTCTTTGTACTTTTGCACGAAATTTATTAAACAAGCACACTATGACGACATTAGCATTCCTCGCCGCATTCGTGGCAGTGGCCCTTGTAGGCTGGGCCGTGGCAGAAGCCAAAGGAAAAGCCTGCACCTATCATCAGGACGAAGCCGAACAAGAAGCACTGGCACGCTATCAGCATGCCGGCGACTATCAGGAGATGAACATCAGCGATGTCATCCGCATCATCAGTACCAAGGGTTTCAAGACCACCTGAAACAATCAATCGTAAATCGTGAAATCGTAAAACGTCAAATAGGAATCGCTCTACCGCTTTTACAAAGCGTAGCGACTAAAAGAAATTAAAAACATGAACTATCCCAAGATTTCGGCAGCTGAGGCAGCTGCCATGATGAAGAATGGTGACACCTTGGCTCTGAGCGGCTTCACTCCCGCCGGTTCGCCCAAGGCAGTGACAAAAGAACTGGCCAAGATTGCCGTCAGCGAGCATGAGGCAGGGCGTGAGTTCAAGGTGAGACTCTTCACCGGTGCCTCCACAGGTCCCAGCACCGATGGTGTGCTGACACAGGCTCAAGCCATCTCCTATCGTGCTCCCTATACCACCAACAGCGACTTCCGTAAGTGGGTCAACGCTGGTGGCGTGAGCTACAACGACATCCACCTGAGCCATCTGGCACAGGAGCTGCGCTATGGCTTCTATGGTCAGGTTGACTGGGCCATCCTCGAGGTCTGCGCCATCGAGAAGGTGGGCAACGTGTATCATGCCTTCCTGACATCTTCTGGCGGCATCAGCCCCACCGCAGCCCGTCTGGCCAAGCGTGTCGTCCTGGAGCTCAACGCCTTCCACAACCCGCAGGCCGGACTGCTCCACGATGTCTATGAGCCCATCGACCCGCCTTACCGCAAGGCTATCCCCATTGAGCATGTCGGCGACCGCATCGGTAAGCCCTATGTCGAGATACCTGAAGAGAAGCTGGTAGGTGTTGTGGAGTGTAACATCCCCGACGAAGCCCGTGGCTTCAAGGACAGCGATCCCGTTACGGAGAAGATTGGCTACCTGACAGCCGAGTTCCTCGTCAACGAGATGCACCAGGGACGCATCCCCAAGGAGTTCCTCCCCCTGCAGAGCGGTGTGGGTTCAACAGCCAACGCCATCCTCGGCGCACTGGGTCAGGACAAGCACGTGCCCGACTTCAACGTCTATACAGAGGTTATCCAGAATGCTGTCATCGAGATGATGCTCACCGGCCGTGTGAAGGACGCTTCGTCGTGCTCGCTCTCCGTCGACAACGAGTGCCTGATGAAGGTGTACGACCATATCGACTACTTCAAGGACCACCTGACGCTGCGCCAGTGTGAGATATCGAACAACCCGGAGGTCATCCGCCGTCTGGGTGTCATCGCCATCAACACCGCCATCGAGTGCGACCTCTACGGCAATGTCAACTCTACGCAGATCTGTGGAACGAAGATGATGAACGGTATCGGTGGCTCGGGCGACTTCGAGCGCAATGCCTACATCTCTATCTTCACCTGCCCGTCGACAGCCAAGGGAGGCCTCATCTCCAGCATCGTGCCCTTCGTGAGCCATCAGGACCACTCCGAGCACGACGTCAACATCATCATCACCGAGCAGGGTGTAGCCGACCTGCGTGGCAAGTGCCCCATGGAGCGTGCCCGCCTCATCATCGACAACTGCGTGCATCCCGACTACCGTCCGCTGCTCAACGACTATCTGAACATCGCCAAGGGTGGACACACGCACCACAACCTGCCGGCAGCCTTCGCTATGCACGACACGCTGACGCGCAAGGGCGACATGCACCTGACCGACTTCTCGGAATATGTGAAGGATTAAGAACACGACATATCCACTTAAAGACCCGCGCCATTGTCCTCTTCCATGAGGCGATGGCGCGGGATCTTTGTTTAGTTGGATTGTCGATAAAAATCTTTCCTCCTGTAGCGGTATTACAGCAGGTTCATCGTGTCGGTGGCAATCATCAGCTCCTCGTCGGTGGGGATGACGC
>CAMORS010000056.1 GCA_946624005.1 uncultured Prevotella sp.
CCAATGCGGAGGGAACCAACGTGGTCCGCATGAACTTCCACGAGGGCGACATCCTGCGCTTCGACGGCACGAGCGACGGCATGCGCACCCTCCTGCACCTCAGTCCTGAAAGCACGCACGACGTGTTCTTCGACTTCTTCCGCTGCCAGGACGTCGATGGCTACAACTATCCCATCGTCCGCTCGGGCGATATGCTCTGGATGATGGAAGACCTGCACCCGCTGAAAGTCAGCGGCGTTGTCAAGACGGACAATGCTACTATCTGGAAAGGCGTAGACGAACTGGCTGCTGCCGAGTTTGTCATTGGCGACAGAGCTTATTACACGGTGGCTGGAGCTCGCTTGGCACTGCCCGAAGGATGGGAGATGCCCAGCATCGACGAGATCTATGCTTTCGTCAAGGAGCTGAATGCCAACACGGAGACTCTTGGCGACTTCATGAAAGATCGCGACTTCGACTGGCCATTGGAGCTGACAGAAGGTCTCGACACCATCCACCTGCAGCTGAGAGCTAACGGCTATGTTGACAGAGAAGGCCAACTGGTGGACGACGGTCTGATTGGTGCATGGGCTACACGCACCACAGTGGACCGCGGTCATGCGGCCTCCTTCGAGATCAATGCTACCACATCGCGACTCTCCCCCCTCGTGAAGCATGGCCGCGGCTTTGGCTTCAGCATACGAGGATGCCGCCCCGCTCCTTCGGTCTATCAGGAAATGTTGCAGCAGGCCTTCAATTCAGAAGCTGAAGCAGCTTCCGCTCCGAGGAAGATGCCGATGCAGCTGGTCAACAGCAACGGTCCGCTCGGCAGCTACTATACCTATGGTGCTGACCGAAGCAGTGTGTTCTTCGACTATTCTGGTCAACAATGGGGTGGTGATGCTCCTCCCGAGCAGCGTTCAGGAATGCTCTACAAGCCTGAGGCAGAAAACGGCTGGATTTTCACGAACAAGTGTTTTGTGAATGCAGATGTCAACGGAGCAGACATTATTCGTCATCTCAGAAAAGTGACCGCCCAGGGCAATGCATCCGACTACGAGAACGTGGTCTACGCATCGTGGAGCAAGCCGTTCCGTGTGTTCACCGATGGAACGACCAAAGGAAAGGTGGCTGAAGTGGCAGCCGTGATGGGGCAAGGCGTGGTGAACGTGACCATCTATGGCGATTCTACGAAGAACAATGCCATCATTGATGGCTACGACAGCAGGACGTTGCTCGATGCCCAAGGCAATGAGTACCAATGGGCTATGCCGATCTTCAACAACAGTAAGCTTTCTCGCAAAATGTATGGAGTAAATGGAGATTATATGTCGGATATCAGAAGCGAATACTTTGCCCGCGCCTTCAATCTCCGTTGCATTCAAGACCTGACGGGCGATGGTGTGGAGGAAATCGTGATGAATGTGGCCAACAAGATTGCCGTCTTCGACGGGGTGTCGCTCCGCTGCCTCCATGAGCGCATATTTGAAGACAAGGGCAGCTACATCGGTGTACCCAACCTGCGCTACGACGTGGCCGATGTGAATGGCGACGGCTATGACGACATCGTGCTGCTTCTCAATTGCATGGAAGGCGAAGGCAATCTGCTTGTCTACAGCCAGGGCAATATCGACGAGGAGCCGATCTTCACGAGGACGATACCCTCGTCTTGTCTGTTCTGCGATGTGAAGGTAGGCATCATGAGTGGTCACGACCTGCCGGAAATTGCCGTCCTGACACGAGGTTTGGAAAGCGGAAAGAACGATTTGCTCACTCAAAAAGGCTATCTCTATGTCTACCGTCTGGGCTACGACGCCAACCTGCAACTGACGGAGACCAGTTGTCTGCCACAGACGGTTGTTGACTGCTTCTCAACAAGCGATTCTAACGTTCGTCCCCATCTGGGCAACATGGACCTTGTGTTCGGCTATTTCCGCGGTCGCAGCTACAATCAAGACTTAATCGTGGGCGACGGTCTTTGGCGTTGGGATGATGCACAGATGAAACCTGTTTTTAAATTCATAGTACTGGAAAGTACGAAAATCAACAGTCGTACAATTCCTGCCGATGCCATCGCTGCCGTACAAGCCAGTAAAGCTGATGGAAAAGAAGTTTTGTCATTTATTTGGAGTCGTCAGTTGGGTAAAAACGATGGTTTTTGTCGCACCTTCTCGGAACTCGGCGAGATGTGGCTGTCAGCAGATGGGAATAGTTCCACGTTGAGATTAGACTTTAATTCTGTCTATTTCGGATGGGGAACCAATGGACAATTATGGGAAGGAAATAAGAATTTGGAATTAACGAAAACAATGCTGACGAATATAAGTGACGGCAATGAGAGAAACAGTCATCCCGTGCTCTGTAAGTTTGCCGACCGCACTCAGTCCAAGCATTTCCGCTTCATCTCGCACGAGCTGACGTTCAGCGAGCCGCGCATCTATGCCGCCATTGCCGCTGCACCTTATTACAAAGGGCTCGAAGGGTCAGGCGATGCAACGAGTTCATGGGGCAAGACGTCTTCGGTCGGTCAGAGCACCGCCACATCCGATTCGTGGGGCGGATCGATCATTGCCGGCTATGAGTACGATTACAGCATCCCGTTCATCGCGAAAGGCGGCATTGAGTTTACGACGACAGTAAGTGCGGCTGCCGGTATCACCACCGAGCATGAGGTGACCACCAGTTACGGTTCGAGCTATGACGCTAAACAAGACCACATAGTGGTGATGCAAGCTACCCCGTTCGACACCTACCGCTATGAGATTATCGCCAGCGACAACCCCGATGAGATAGGCATGGAGTTTATCGTGTCGATGCCGCGCACACGACGTTTCATGCCACTCAAACTGGAGGACTATGTGCGGTTGATGGGCAGCCAGAAGGGTGTGTCGAAACCACAGCGGTACCTGACAGCCACACCGGGTGTGCCATTCAGCTATCCGCCATTCTACGATACGAACTCTCCGCTCTACTTTGTCGATGACGACCATCCGTTCCTGCAGGGCCAGGCCATCGATGATTCCAATACTTTTGAGGGGGCAGGCACAGGTGGCACCACCACCCGTTTCATCAGCTTACAAAAGAACAAATCGCAGACGACCAGCGTGGAGATTGGCGTTGAAATGGAACTTGTGGCAACCGTGAATGGCGTGAAGGCTGGCGTGGGCTTCAACTACAACCACACCAACGAGAACACCCACACCATCGGCAGGGAGTTTGCCGTTTCGGGAACGGTTCCTAGCCTGCCTTCGCTCAACGACCCGGAGCATCCGCAGTTCAACTGGAACATCGTCTGGTACTACGTGAAGGACGAAGGCGGCGTTTATCCCGTTATCAACTATGCCGTAACTGAGAGATAGTGATTGCTACTTGCATAACCCTGTAAAAGTGAAACACCCCCGAACGCTTAGGCCGTTCGGGGGTTGTTTTATGGTCATTCCTATTATAAAGAACGCAGAGAAGCAAAGACGCAGCGATTGAATCATCCTATCGGTTGACATACAATGAGTATGTTAAAAATGCCGAAAAGGGGCAGGGGTTTATAAAAAAAAGCGTACCTTTGCAAAAAATTTAATCAAGCAATATGTTGAACATTGAACTCATAGAAGACCTTTATGCCAAACTGACGCATGAAGAACAGCTGAAATAAAAAAGACGGCAACGATGATGAAGAAACTGATAGTAACGGCGATGATGTTGCTGCCCATAGCGGTGGCGGCACAGAATGTATGGGAGGTTCCCAACGCTAAAGCCGCAGAAGAGGTCAGGAAGACCGAGAAGGAAGTGAAGCCGGAGAAGGAAAACCCCGACGCGCCCTACCTGCGGGGAGCCGTCCCCGAGGTTGACGGCAAGGTGGCATGGACCTACCAAATAGAAGCTCCCGGGAAAAGCGCTCAAGAGCTTTTTGACCGCACGTGCGATTATTTCAACCGGTTGGCGGAAGAAGAAGGACAGCTCGAAGGCAGCGGCATATCGCTGGTGAACCGTCAGGAACACATCGTCGTGGCTTCCATACGCGAATGGATGACCTTCCGCACATCGCTCCTCTCGCTCGACCGCACGAAAATCTACTACCGCGTGGTGGTGACTTGCAAGGATGGCTCGGCCGAGGTGGTGGCCGACCGCATCTCCTTCCGCTACGAAGAGGAGCGCAACCCCGGAGCAAAGCCTCTGAAGGCTGAGGAGTGGATCAGCGACAAAGCTGCCGTAAGCAAGAAGAACAAGCTCTATAAAGGCTCGGCAAAATTCCGCCGGAAGACCGTCGACCGCATGAACGAAATGCGTGAAAGTCTTAGTAGAGAGCTAACGAAATAAAACATTGAACATCAATCATTCAACCACATAATATCGAAGTGTTAATCAAAAGCAGGAACAGCGAAGAACGGCCCGAGCGTTTCAAGGCTCTGCGCCAATGGCTCAACATCATCTTCATGGTGGGAGCCGTGGCGGGTATGGCCATGTATTTCTATGGCAACCGCACGGTGGGTACCATCGTCATCGTGGCGGCCATGGTATTGAAGTTTGTGGAATGCATATTACGACTGATGAAATGAAGAATCACTGGTGCCTCCTACTCATCATGTTGACCTGTTGCCTCACAACGGCAAGAGGCCAGGATGCGTTCAACGAAATACGTGAGGACGGGTCGATTTCACAGCGTGGGTCGAAGCGCGACTCGCTCCAGAGTGGCGACAAGGAGATACCGCGAGGACTGAAGACCTGGACCGTCGACGAACGTTTCGGCGACCGCACTCCCGTAGTGCCCGACACGGTGCCCTATATGTATATGAACTCCATCTTCAACGAGGGGCTGCGCGGCGAATACAACACGACGGGTAACATCGGATCGGCACGCATCAACCGCATCTTCACCGACCGTCCGCTGATGCAGCAGTTCATGTTCACACAGCCCTACGACCACTTCATCACACGTCCGGGAGAGCTGCGCTTCACCAACACCTATTCGCCCATCACCAACCTGTCGTTCAACGAGTGTGGCGACAAGATGGTGGGCGAGAACCACCTGAAGGCGCTCTTCGCCGTGAATGCCGGTAAACGCTTGGGAGCCGGATTTAAGTTCGACTATATCTACGGGCGAGGCTACTATCAGAACCAGAGCACGTCGCACTTCAACTACACCCTCTGGACATCCTATCTCGGCGAACGCTATCAGGCCCATCTGCTGCTTTCAACCAACCATCAGAAGGTGACAGAGAACGGCGGCGTGACCAACGACGATTATGTCTCGCACCCCGAGTTGACCGAAAACGACTTCCGCAACGACGAGATTCCCGTCATGTTGGAACGCAACTGGAACCGCAACGACAATCAGCACATCTTCCTGACCCACCGCTACAACATCGGCTTCAACCGCAAGGTGCCCATGACCGAGGAAGAAATCAAGGCGAAGAAGTTTGCCATGGAGGCACAGAAAGACGCTGAGGCACGCAAGGCAAAGCTCGAAGCCATGAGACAGGCCAAGAAGGAAGGCCGCGAATGGGACGAGGAGGAATACAACCGCCAGCTGAAGGAACAGAAGAAATCTGAAGCCGCAGGCCGCCCCTCGGGTGCTGCTATCGTGAAAGGCAGCGAGCCTGCCGACACCACGGCAACCGCCAGCCAACGTATCAAGGTGAGCGGCAAGGCACAGGCCGACAGCCTCCTGGCCGCCGACAAGAAGCAGGAAGAAGAGGGCCAGTGGATGAAGAACGAGCTGGTCCCCGTGACGAGCTTCATCCACACCGTTCAGTTTGACAACTACCGCCGTATCTACGAAGCCTACAAGACACCCAATAACTTTTATAAGGATACGTACGAGACGGTGCAGAAATTCATGGCCGACAGCATCTACGACCAATTCCGCCACTACGACCTGAAGAACACCTTCGCCATCAGTCTGCTCGAAGGCTTCAACAAATGGGCGAAGGCCGGACTGAAAGGATTCGTCAGCCACGACCTGCGTCACTTCGAGATGCCCGACACGGCAGCAAGGCCCGGACGGTGGAACGAACACTCGGTGAGCGTCGGCGGACAACTGGTCAAGACACAAGGGCGGTTGCTCCACTACAACGCTACCTTAGAGACATGGCTGGCGGGCGAGGATGCCGGGCAACTGAAGTTCGACGCCACTGCCGACCTCAACTTCCGCCTCTTGGGCGACACGGTGAGACTGGCGGCCAGCGGCAGCTTCTACCGCCTGCAGCCCACCTTCTTCCACCGACACTACCATAGCCGCCACCTGTGGTGGGACAACGACGAGCTCAGCAAGGAGCTGCGCACCCGACTGCAGGCACAGCTGAGCTATGAAAAGACGCGCACAAGGATTCGCGTGGTCCTCGACGACCTGAAGAACTACACCTACTTCGCTTCGCAATACACGACAGCGGGCGAAACGCGCACGGCCAACACCATCAGCGTCGGACAATGTTCGGACAACATCAGCCTGCTTACCCTCCAGCTGGCACAGGACATCACCCTGGGTCCCTTGAACTGGGAGAGCGTCGTCACCTACCAGAAGAGCAGCAAGCAAGAGGTGCTCCCCGTGCCCGACCTGAACATCTACACCAACCTCTACCTGCGCTTCAAGGTGTCGAAGGTGCTCAACATCGACTTGGGTGCCGACATGCGCTACTTCACCAAATATGAAGCACCGGAATACAGTCCGTATATCGGACAGTTTGCCGTTCAGGACAATGGCGAGGCGAACATCAAAGTGGGCAACCACCCCTTCATCAATGTCTATGCCAACATGTTCCTGAAGCACACACGCTTCTTCATCATGATGAGCCACGTCAACGGCAGTGGCGGCAATAACCGCTTCACCCTACCCCACTATCCGATGAACGGCAATATCCTGCGCTTTGGCGTATCGTGGAACTTCTTCAACTAATGTCTGAACTCCTGAACTCCTGAACTCCTGAACTCCTGAAAAAAAATGAACTTTCCGTTATTCGTTGCCAAGAAGATTTATCACCATCAGGACGACCAACATCGCGTCAGTCGTCCGGCTGTGAAGATAGCCACCCTGGGCGTAGCCATCGGACTGGCCGTCATGCTCGTTTCCGTAAGCGTCGTTTTAGGCTTCAAGCACACCATCCGCGACAAGGTGGTAGGCTTCGGCAACCATATCACCGTGGGCAACTTCATGACCGTCCAAGGGGGAGAGAACGTTCCTATCGCCATGACCGACAGCATGATTGATGTGCTCCGTAAGACCCAAGGTGTCAAGCAGGTGCAGCGATATGCCATGACGCAAGGCATCCTGAAGACCGACAGCGACTTCCTCGGCGTGGCCTTCAAAGGCATCGCTCAGGAATACGACACTACCTTTATCCATCAGAATATGGTGGAGGGCTACATTCCGAAGTTCTCCGACGAGAGCAGCAAGCAGAAGATTGTCATCTCACGCACCATCGCAGACCAGCTGGGACTGCGTGTCGGCGGACGCGTCTTTGCCTACTTCATCAACAACAACGATGTCCGAGTGCGCCGCTATACCATTGCCGGCATCTATCAGACCAACCTGACGATGTTCGACAAGGTGACGGTGCTGACCGACTTCTACTCCGCCGTGAAGCTCAACGGCTGGGAGGCCGACCAGGCTACTGGTGCCGAGCTCATCCTCGACGACTTCAACCGGATGGACGAGGTGGAAGATATCCTTGTCAAAAAGGTGAACCGCACCACCGACCACTACGGCGAGACCTACTCGTCGGCTACCATCCGCAACCTCTATCCGCAGATTTTCTCGTGGCTCGACCTGCTCGACCTGAACGTATGGATTATCCTGGCGCTGATGATCAGCGTGGCAGGCTTCACCACCATCAGCGGACTGCTCATCATCATTCTTGAGCGCACCAACATGATCGGCCTTCTGAAAGCCCTCGGCGCTCGCAACTCCTCCGTACGCCACACGTTTCTCTGGTTTGCCGTCTTCATCATCGGCCGCGGCATGCTCATCGGCAATATCCTGGGCATCGGCTTCATTCTGATACAGCACTTCTTCGGCTTGGTGAAGCTCGACCCCGCCACCTACTACGTCAGCACAGTGCCCGTAGAGGTGAACATCCCCATCTTCGTGCTCATCAACATCGTCATGCTGGCCATCAGTGTCTTCGTCCTGATAGCTCCCAGCTACATTGTCTCGCGCATCCATCCCGCCCGGTCGATGCGCTACGAATAAGTGCCAATAACAGAACAAGCACTGTTCGAATCGGGAATAATATTGTGCGATTTCCCATAAAAGCAGGAAATAACTCGAAAAAACCTAAAATAATGCACATTTTTTTTGGAAATGTGCATGAAAGACGTTACCTTTGCACAAAATTTTGATAATTGTGCAATGGAAAATATACCAAGCTTCAATGCAATCATTCAGCAATCGATTGTCAACCATTGGGACAACGATGCGCTGACCGACTATAAAGGCGCGACCCTTCAATATAACGATGTGGCTCGCAAGATAGAGAAACTACACATCCTCTTCGAGAACAGCGGTGTAGAACGAGGAGACAAGATAGCCCTCTGCGGGCGCAACAGTGCCAACTGGGCTGTGGCCTTCCTCGCTACGCTCACCTATGGAGCCGTCGCCGTGCCCATCCTCCATGAGTTCACTCCCGAACAGGTGCATAATATCGTCAACCACAGCGATGCCAAACTGCTCTTCGTGGGCGATGTCGTGGCAACGACAATCGACGCCACGAAGATGCCGCATCTGGAGGGTATCGTCTATATCCCCGACTATTCGCTCGTCGTATCGCGCACCGACAAACTGACCTACGCACGAGAGCATCTCAACGAGCTCTACGGCAAGAAATACCCGAAATATTTCCGCAAGGAACACGTCAAGTATTACATCGAACAAAGTCCCGACGAGCTGGCGCTCATCAACTATACCAGCGGCACGACAGGTTTCTCGAAAGGTGTGATGATTCCCTATCGCGCCATCTGGAGCAACTACGACTTTGCCGAGCATGTGTTAGGCAAAGAGCTCAAGGTGGGCGACAACACGCTGAGCATCCTGCCCATGGCCCACATGTATGGCATGGCCTTCGAGTTTATCTTCGAGTTTCTGCACGGATGCCACGTGTTCTACCTCACTCGCCTACCCTCCCCTGCCATCATCGCACAAGCCTTTGCCGATGTGAAGCCGGCCATCATCATCTCCGTGCCGCTTGTCATCGAGAAGATTGTCAAGAAGAAGATTCTGCCCAAGTTGCAGAATCCGCGGATGCGCATCCTGCTGAACATGCCCATCGTCAACAAGAAGGTGCGGCAGGCTATCTTCGAGCAGGTGTACAACTCGTTCGGTGGAAAACTTTACGAGATTATCGTCGGCGGAGCAGCTTTCAATCAGGAGGTGGAAGGTTTCATGCGGAGCATCGAGTTCCCACTCACCGTAGGTTACGGAGCAACAGAGTGCGCTCCCATCATCACCTACAGCGACTACCAGTCGTTTGCTCCGGGTAGCTGCGGCCGACAGGTTATCCACATGGAGGTGAAGATAGACAGTCCCGATCCCGAGAATGTTCCAGGCGAGATATTGGCTCGCGGTCTGAACGTGATGCTGGGCTACTATAAGAACGAAGAGGCCACCCGCCAGACCATCGATGCGGAAGGGTGGTATCATACCGGCGACCTTGGCACGATGGACCATCTGGGCAATGTCTATATCAAAGGCCGTTCGAAGAACATGCTCTTGGGAGCCAGCGGACAGAACATCTATCCCGAGGAGATAGAGGACAAGCTCAACTCGATGATGCTCGTCAGCGAATGTATCGTAGTGCAGCGCGGTGAGAAGCTCGTAGCTCTTATCCATCCCGACTACGACGAGGCGAAGAGCCTGGGGCTGAACAACGACGACCTGATGAAGGTGATGGAGCAAAACCGTACGGAGCTGAACACCACACTGCCCGCCTATTGCAAGATAGCACAAGTGGAACTGCACGAGGATGAGTTTGCCAAGACGCCGAAGAAGAGCATCAAGCGCTTCCTCTACCAATAGTTTTTCCGGAAGAACGCAAAGACGCAAAGACGCAGAGAAGTTATTATCCCGATGACAAGGATATAATACTTCTCTGCGTCTTTGCGTCTATCTGTGTTCTGCTACAAAAATTACAATAATGCTGTGGAACGGACGCGACTAAGCGTCTCGGGCGTCATCTGCAGATAGCTGGCAATGTGCACCAACGGGGCACGCAACACCACCTGAGGCATCTGACGCGTCATGCGGCGGTAGCGGTTTTCTGCTGTCTCGAAGCGCAGCAGGTCGGCATGCACCTGTGATATGATGAGCGACTCCTCCAATATCTTACGGTACAGTATCTGGATGTTCACATTGTGCAGAGCCACCTGTTCGAGGCGCTGCTTGGGCAGTTCGTAGAGAATGGTGTTCTCCAAGGCCTCTACCTGCAGGTAGGACGGCTCTTCCTTGAAGAGGCTCTCGATGCACATCACGATGTCGCCGTCTACGGCGAGATACTCGGTGACTTCCTTACCATTCTTGAAATAGAACTGTCGCAAAAGGCCCCGATGGATATAGATGATGCTCCGGCACTGCTCGCCTTCTTTGAGGATGATGGTCCCCTTCACATACTTTCTTGGCACGAGGACACTCTCAAGAATATCGAGTTCGTCGTGGGTCATCGTACTGTATTTCCTTGCCAGTTCGCGAGCGATGTCGCGTGTGGTTACTGCTGGTTCTTTCATTTGTTCCTCCCTTTTCTTATTTACTTAATACATTTAAGCTTAATTCTACATGTTTGGTTAGTCTAATTTCAGGACGGCGAGGAAGGCCTTCTGAGGCACCTCGACGTTGCCTATCTGCTTCATGCGTTTCTTACCGCGCTTCTGTTTCTCCAACAGCTTTCGCTTTCGACTGACATCACCGCCATAGCACTTGGCCGTGACATCCTTTCTGACCTGCTTCACCGTCTCGCGGGCGATAATCTTAGCGCCAATGGCAGCCTGTATGGCTATATCGAACTGCTGGCGCGGAATGAGTTCCTTGAGCTTCTCGCACATCCTACGTCCGAAGGCGACAGCGTTGTCTTGATGCGTCAGCGTTGAGAGGGCATCGACGGGCTCGCCATTGAGCAGGATGTCGAGCTTGATAAGCTTCGACGGACGATAGCTGTCAACGTGATAGTCGAACGAGGCATATCCTTTGGAAATGCTCTTCAGCTTGTCGTAGAAGTCGATGACAATCTCGCCCAGTGGCAACATGAAGTGCAACTCAACGCGGTTGCCGCTGACATACTCTTGCTTGATGAGCTCGCCGCGCTTGTCGAGGCAGAGCTTCATGATTGGTCCGATATAGTCGGCGGCGGTGATGATAGAGGCCCGGATGTAAGGCTCTTCGATATGGTCGATCATCGTCTGATCGGGCAGTCCAGAGGGGTTGTGCACCTCTTTCTCCTCTCCCTGCTTGGTGTAGACCATATACGACACGTTGGGCACCGTTGTGATGACATCCATATCAAACTCGCGATCCAAGCGTTCTTGCACAATCTCCATGTGCAACAGTCCCAGGAAGCCACAACGGAAACCGAATCCCAAGGCCACCGACGACTCTGGCGAGAAGGTCAGCGAGGCATCGTTGAGCTGGAGTTTCTCAAGCGAGGCACGCAGGTTCTCATAGTCGGTGGGGTCGATGGGATAGACACCGGCAAAGACCATCGGCTTCACCTCCTGGAATCCCTCAATGGCTTTGTCGCAGGGTCGGGCTGTCAGGGTGATGGTGTCGCCCACCTTCACCTCGCGAGAGTTCTTGATACCCGTGATGATGTAGCCCACATCGCCTGTGCCTAATTCCTTTCGAGGTATCATGTCCATCTTCAGCACCCCTACCTCATCAGCGTCGTATTCCATGCCGGTGTTGAAGAACTTCACCTTGTCGCCTTTATGGATGGTGCCGTTGACAATCTTGAAATAGGCGATGATGCCCCGGAAAGAGTTGAATACCGAGTCGAAGATCAGCGCCTGCAACGGTGCTTCCGGGTCGCCCTCGGGAGCTGGTATACGGTCCACGACAGCGTTGAGTACCTCTTCCACGCCCTCGCCCGTCTTGCCAGAGGCGCGGATGATATCCTTGCGGTCGCATCCCAAGAGGTCGACAATCTCATCCTCCACCTCGTCGGGCATGGCACTGGGCATGTCTATCTTGTTGATGACGGGAATAATCTCCAAGTCGTTGTCGATAGCCATATAGAGGTTCGAGATGGTCTGTGCCTGCACGCCCTGTGTGGCATCGACCACGAGCAGTGCTCCCTCGCAGGCAGCGATGCTGCGGCTCACCTCGTAAGAGAAGTCGACATGCCCCGGCGTGTCTATCAAATTGAGTATATACTTCTGCCCACCCTTCTCATATTCCATCTGGATGGCATGGCTCTTGATAGTGATGCCACGCTCGCGCTCGAGGTCCATATCGTCGAGCATCTGTCCTTCGGTAATCTGTATGGTCTTCGTAAATTCCAAGAGACGGTCGGCCAAGGTAGACTTACCGTGGTCGATATGTGCGATGATGCAGAAGTTTCTGATATTTTGCATGTGTGATTTCGTTCTGTGTATGAAAAAGTTGCTCTATACTTATTTTTTTGCAAAGGTATGACTTTTTTTTGATTTCACAAAACGATTACACTTTTTTTTAATAATGAAACGGCAGTTTTAAAGAGAACCGGATAAAAAATCTCTCTGGCAGATTTGGTGCTTTACCTGATTTTTCATACCTTTGCACCCATCTTATCAATTACTTAATAACGTTACAACAATGAAAAAATTCTTCGTAATGGCTGCAGCTGCCATCATGGCTGCCACAAACTCACAAGCACAGGATGCCGTAACACCGTATATCGAACTCGACCAGTTGCCCAAACTGATTGACATCATGCCAGCTCCGCCCGCCTTCGACAGTCCGGAGTTTGCCAACGATGTCGTGCGTTATGGCTGGGGCAAACAGCAGCGTCAAGATGCAGATCGCCTGGCTCTTGCCATCGCCGATGCCGAGTGGGACGACCATGCCAAACTCTTCCTGCAATGGAAGGATGCCTTCGGTCTGACAATCAACGAAACCGAGACCCCCGAGATATGGAAGCTGCTTGAAACCAGCCTGGCCACCACCGACCCCATGCGCAAGGAGACCAAAGCCTTCTACCATCGCCAGCGTCCCTTCGAGCGCTTCGACGACACCATGCCTTCGCATGAAGAGGACGAACTGCGCGGCGAGGGCAGCTATCCTTCCGGTCACAGTCTGCGCGGATGGACCATCTCGCTGCTCTTGGCTCAGATAGCCCCCGAGCAGGCCACTGCCATCTACAGCAGAGGCTGGGATTACTGCAACAGTCGTGTCATCCTCGGTGCCCACTGGCAGAGCGATGTCGATGCCAGCCGCACTGCCGCCAGCATCGGCTTCTGTGCCCTTCAGGGCAATGAGGCCTTTGTCGCACAGATGAAGAAGGCACAGCAGGAATATAAGGAAAAGACGGGTCAGAACGTCGGTGTACGCGCCACCATCATAGAGCACCCATCCACCCGCGTCTACCGTACCGACGGCACTCAGACGACAGACAGCTCTCGTGGCATCGTCGTTGAAGGAAATCAGAAGGTGGTGAGGAAATAATCATTTTAAATGCGAATATATTATAAAAATTGGCGGTTTTTACGTCATTTTCTTGTATGATTCGCGAAAAATCCGTACCTTTAGCCCCGTTTTTGAAAGCAAGCAGATTTTACATTAAAAAATAAATAAGTATAAATGAAAGTTTATCAAACTAACGAAATCCGTAACATCGCACTCGTAGGCAGTGCAGGTAGCGGCAAGACCACACTTGCCGAGAGTATGTTATTCGAAAACGGCACCATCCATCGCCGCGGCACAGTAGAGGCCAAGAACACAGTATGCGACTACTTCCCCGTGGAGCAGGAGTATGGCTACAGCGTCTTCTCTACCGTCTTCAACGTGGAGTCGAATGGTAAGAAGCTCAACTTCGTGGATTGCCCGGGGTCTGACGACTTCGTAGGCGGTGCCGTCACAGCCCTGAACGTTACCGATCAGGCGCTCGTCCTCATCCATGGACAGTATGGACCCGAAGTGGGAACGACCAACGTTTTCCGCGTAACGGAGAAGTTGCAGAAGCCCGTCATCTTTGCTGTCAACCAGCTCGACCGCGACAATGTCGACTATGACAACATCATCAACAAGCTGAAGGAGACATTCGGCAACAAGTGCGTTCCCGTACAGTTCCCCGTGGCTACAGGCGCTGGTTTCAACAGCATCGTCGACGTACTGCTGATGAAGAAGTTCACCTGGAATGCTGAAGGTGGCGACGGTACAGTAGAAGACATTCCTGCCGACCTGATGGACAAGGCCGAAGAGATGCGTGCCGCTCTGATTGAGGCTGCCGCTGAGAACGACGAGGCCCTGATGGAGAAATTCTTCATGGAAGAGGCTCTCACAGAAGATGAAATTCGTGCTGGACTGCGTCAGGGACTGATCACCCGCTCGGTATTCCCCGTGATGTGTGTCTGCGCCAGCAAGAGCATGGGCGTGCGCCGTCTGCTGGAATTCCTCGGCAACGTAGTACCCCTGCCCACCGATATGCCGAAGGTGAAGAATACGCGCGGCGAGGAAGTGGCTATCGACGCTGCTGCCCCGACAGCACTCTTCTTCTTCAAGACTGGTATGGAGCCCCACATCGGTGAGGTGTCCTACTTCAAGGTGATGAGCGGAAGCATCAAGGCTGGCGACGACCTCGCCAATGCCGACCGCGGCTCGAAGGAGCGCATGGGTCAGCTCTTCGTTTGCGCTGGTGCCAACCGTCAGCCTGTCGACGAGATGAAGGCTGGCGATATCGGTTGCACCGTGAAGCTGAAGGACGTCAAGACCGGCAACACGCTGAACGGTAAGGACAGCGACCAGCAGTTCGACTTCATCAAGTTCCCCAACTCGAAGTATTCGCGTGCCGTCAAGGCCGTCAACGAGAGCGAGACGGAGAAAATGATGGCTGCCCTGAACAAGATGCGTCAGGAAGACCCGACATGGGTTGTCGAGCAGTCGAAGGAGCTCAAGCAGATTATCGTCCACGGACAGGGCGAGTTCCACCTGCGCACGCTGAAATGGCGCATGGAGAACAACGAGAAGATCCAGATAGAGTATCAGGAGCCGAAGATTCCGTATCGTGAGACCATCACGAAGGCCGCCCGTGCCGACTATCGCCACAAGAAGCAGTCGGGTGGTGCCGGACAGTTCGGTGAGGTACACCTCATCGTGGAGCCCTACACAGAGGGTATGCCCGACCCGACGGTCTACAAGTTCGGTGGTCAGGAATACCGCATGAACATCAAGAGCAAGGAAGAGATCGACCTCGAATGGGGCGGCAAGCTCGTCTTCATCAACTCTGTGGTGGGTGGTGCCATCGACGCTCGCTTCATGCCCGCCATCCTCAAGGGTGTGCAGGAGCGTATGGAGCAGGGCCCGCTGACAGGCTCGTATGCCCGCGACGTTCGCGTCATCGTCTACGATGGTAAGATGCACCCTGTCGACTCTAACGAACTCTCGTTCATGCTCGCCGCACGTAATGCCTTCTCGGCAGCCTTCCGTGAGGCAGGACCGAAGATTTTGGAGCCTATCTACGACCTCGAAGTGCTCGTTCCCGCCGACTATATGGGCGACGTGATGGGCGACCTGCAGGGACGCCGTGCCATCATCATGGGTATGGATTCTGAAGGTGGCTACCAGAAGCTCGTTGCCAAGGTGCCGCAGAAGGAGATGGCCAACTACAGCATCAGCCTCTCGTCTATCACCGGCGGACGTGCTTCGTTCACCATGACCTTCGCCAGCTACGAGCTCGTTCCCACAGACGTTCAGAACGAACTCATCAAGCAGCACGAGGCAGAAGCCAAGGAAGAGGATTAAATTCTTTTTATGCAATAACAGTTCGGGGGCGCTCCTTTTTGGAACGCCCCCTAATTTATATCTGAAAGGTGGTTCTTACATCTGCACCTCTGGTACGATATGGCCGTCAAGCATGCTTATGATTCGCTGGGCATAGCCGGCATCGCGCTCGGAGTGGGTCACCATCAGCACGGTAGTGCCATCTTGGTTGAGCTGGGTGAGCAAATGCATCACCTCTAAGCCGTTTTTCGAGTCGAGGTTACCGGTCGGCTCGTCGGCAAGAATCAGTTTGGGATTCATCACCACGGCACGGGCAATGGCTACGCGCTGCTGCTGACCACCGCTGAGCTGCTGGGGGAAGTGGTGGGCGCGATGGCTGATGGCCATACGGCGAAGCACCTCCTCTACCCTCGCCCGCCGTTCCTTCTTGGGTACACCGAGGTAGGTCAGCGGCAGTTCCACGTTCTCCTCGACATTGAGTTCGTCAATCAGGTTGAAGCTCTGGAACACGAAGCCAATCTGACCTTTGCGCACTGCTGTACGCTGGCTCTCCTTCAGTGTTCCAACCTCCTGTCCGTCGAGCCAATACTTGCCGCCAGTGGGATTGTCGAGCAGGCCCAGGATGTTGAGCAACGTTGACTTGCCACAGCCCGACGGTCCCATGATGGCCACGAACTCGCCTTT
>CAMORS010000057.1 GCA_946624005.1 uncultured Prevotella sp.
TATACAGGCGAAATGATAGACGCTTGTTGAGGATGGCAAGAATTTGTCTGCAACATCTCACCAAAAAGGGCGGAAAGCTTTCACTCGCAGTGGGCGAATTTCAAATTCGCCCGAACGTAGGGGGGTGGGTTGTCTTTGCAGGACAGCCAATGGTGAGGGGATTGGTGGGGGGTATGGTGAGATGATTTGCCAACACCTCACCATCCGAAAGCCGCTGCTACACTGGAGAAACAGCCTGTTTGGTGAGGTGTTGACATGATTATTGTGAAAACTCTATATGAGGAGGCGCATTGCTATTGGAGATGGTCTGCCAGCGTGTCAGAGATGGTCTCTGAGGGTGTCAGAGATAGTCTCTGATGCGGTCAGAAGACATCTCTGAGGTGGTCAGAAGACACCGCTGAGGTGGTCAGAAGACATCGCTGAGGGGGTCAGAAGACATCGCTGAGGTAATAATTGTTCTGCGAAAAAAACCGCTGGCATCGTGTGATGTCAGCGGTTGAATGCTTTGCGGTCTCCCCTTGGGGAGTTTCCGTAGATTACAGCGTCTGCAGATAGCGTTCGGCATCGAGGGCGGCCTTACATCCGCTGCCTGCTGCTACGATGGCCTGGCGGTAAACAGGATCGCAGACATCACCGGCTACGAAGATGCCGGGCAGCTTTGTCTGCTGCGTCTGTCCTACGGTCTTGAGATAGCCCACCTCGTCGGTGTCGAGCCAATCGCGGAAGACGCCCGAGTTGGGCGTATGTCCGATGGCAAGGAAGAATCCGTCGATGGGCACGTCGTAATGGCTCTCGTCGGCTTCGCCCTTACGCTTCACCAGATGCATGCCCTCTACACCATTCTCGCCGTAGAGACCTGTAGCGTTGTGCTCGAAGAGAATCTCGATGTTCTCAGCCTGACGAACACGCTCCTGCATCACCTGCGAGGCACGCAGGAAGGGCTTGCGCACCACGAGATAGACCTTCTTGCAGAGTCCTGACAGATAGAGCGCATCCTCGCAGGCTGTATCACCACCGCCCACGACGGCGCACACCTTCTTGCGGTAGAAGAATCCGTCGCACGTAGCACAGGCCGAAACGCCCTGTCCGCGATATTTCTCCTCGTCGGGAAGCCCCAGATATTTAGCCGAAGCACCAGTAGCAATGATGACGGCATCGGCCTCGAGTTCGTGCCCCTCGTCAGTCCAAAGGCGATAGGGACGCTGCGAGAAGTCGACTCGCTCGATGACGCCGTCGCGGATGTCAGCGCCGAAACGCTCTGCCTGCTGGCGTATCTCCATCATCATCTGGTTGGCATCCACTCCTTCGGGATAGCCTGGGAAGTTCTCCACTTCGGTGGTCTGCGTGAGCTGTCCGCCCATCTGCAGGCCACAATACTCTACGGGCTGCAAGTTGGCCCGCCCAGCATAGATGGCTGCGGTATAGCCTGCCGGGCCGCTACCTATTATTAATAAGCGTACGTGTTCCATACTATCAATTGTCAATTATCAATTATCAATTATTTAGAGCAGTTCCTCGATGGCCTTGGCGATGGTGTCGAAACTGGCTGTCGGTTCGAAGCGTGCCACCACCTGTCCCTGCTTGTTGATGAGGAACTTGGTGAAGTTCCACTTGATGTCGGCATTGTCCTTGTAGTTGGGATCAGCCTTCGTGAGCATATCGTCGAGGATGTGAGCGATGGGATGCTCCATATCCCAACCGGCAAAGCCCTTCTGTTCTTTAAGGAACTTGAAGAGCGGTTCGGCATCGTCGCCATTCACCTTCACCTTCTTGAAGCGGGGGAAGTCGGTGCCATAGGTGAGTTTGCAGAACTCATGGATGCTCTCGTCGGTACCGGGAGCCTGCTGTCCGAACTGGTTGCAGGGGAAGTCGAGGATGGTGAATCCCTGGCTGTGATACGTCTCGTAGAGCTTTTCGAGCTCCTCGTACTGTGGCGTGAATCCGCACTTTGTAGCGGTGTTCACGATGAGAATCACTTCGTTGGCATACTCTTTCAACGATACTGGCTTACCTTTTCTGTCTTTGACAGAGAAATCATAGATTGTTTTCATTGTTTTTGATGTATAAGAATCTATGTGCAAAGTTAAGAATAAAAAAGCGAAAAGCGGATAACGTGTTGTCCGATTTATTTATTTTTAACTTGTCTGCAACACATCCTGCTCGAATGTGTCCTTGTTGATGGCTTTGTTTCGGATGACGGAGCGGCAGTTGTAGATGGTCTGTGGCGAAAGGAAGAGCAGAGCAGCGATATCGGTGGTCGACTTGACGCCAAGCCGCATCAGGGCGAAGGTACGCAGTTCGGTGGTCAGCGTCGTTGGCGACTTCAGTTGTATCTGTGCTTCAGGCAGCAGTAACTTATTGAATTCCAATACAAACGTAGGATACAACTCAAGAAAAGCCTTATCAAACTGATGGAGGAAGGTGGCCGCATCTTCTTCCGAGATGCGCGTCGACGAAATGGTCTGCAGCAGCTCCTTGGCCTGGTTGGCTTTGATTTTTCGCTTGACGAGCGTCTGATAGTGGCTCAGCTTGTGAATATACTTGGCGCAAAGGTCGATATAGATGTAAGCCAAGCGTTCGCGTCGGGTGTTGGTCTGTATGAGCTGCTGGTTGAGCTGGTTGAGCTGTTGGTTGAGCTGCACCTGCCGCTGGTTGCTGTCGGCCAGCTGCTGGTTGAGCGTCTGCAGCTGAAGGTTGTTGTCGTGCAGTTGTTGGCGGCGCTTGTTGAGCAGGCTATTCTGCCGGCGGATGAAATAGGCTGTAGCCAAAAGAGCCAGCACGAGCAGCGAGACGATGGCGACGGCTGCCCAGAGACGTCGGTTCTGCCGTTCGACGATGTTGCTGTGGGCATCCATAATCTGCGGCAGCGTGCGCGATATTTCGAGGATGCGCAGCTTGTTGTTGTAGAACTTGGCGTTTTCCATAGCCAGCGACATATATTGCTGAGCGCGCTCGATGTGGTTGTCTTCTTTCTCGAAGAGGTAGAGGGCGAGAGCCTGCAGGGCCATGTTCTCCATAGTGCATGCCTTCAGGTCGCTGATGGCAGCAAGGATGAGGTAGCGTTCGTAGCTCTGTTCGTCGCCGGCGATGCGATAGTTGCCCGCCAGGGCGTTGGCCGTCATGGCGTAGTGGCGTGTTTCGGGATCGATGCGTTTCAGCACGTTGGTATAGTGCTGCCGTGCCTTCTTCGCGTCAGGCTGGACATAGACGCAGTATTCGCCCTGATAGAACTCGTAGAGCTGTTCGCCCTTGTCGGCATAGCGCATGGCGACATCGAGACAGGAGTCGGCTTTGGCTCGATAGCGCGGCGCATAGAGTCCGTCGTGGCAATAGTCGGCCCAGTAAGAATAGGCTGTGAAGTAGGCGATGTTATAGTCGAAGAGCATCTGCTGGTCCATCTGGCTACTGTCGATGGCGTCGAGATTGGCTATCGCCTCGGAGTAGAGTCCGCCGATGGCCATAATCTCGGCTCGGTGGATATCGAAGACCGCAACATAATAGTCGTTGTGACAGGCACGTGCCAGCTGGGCTCCCCTTTCGGCATAGACCATTGCCGAATCGAACTTAAAGACGTGATACTCTTCATAGAGCAGGTTGAGCGTCTGCATGGCCGGCAGTCCGCCGGGTTCTTTCAGCAGTTTCTTTTTCAGAAACTCTATCCGCTGCTCCTTTACCTTTCTATATTCATCTTTTTGGGCGATGGCCTCGTCGAGCGCTCTCATCAGCTCTTGGTTGTCGGCTGTTGCAACTGTTGCAAGCATCGCAACAAGCCAAATCAGACATATCTTTCGCATCATGGTCAGTAGTTTTGTGCAAAGATAGACATTTTTACCCGCTACACCAAATTTACTATGGCGCTTTTAATAATTATTATAACTTGTTGATATACAGTGCGGTGATAGAACTTCAGACAGCCGAAAACTTACTATCGCATTACTACGAGGTACACCGTGCGGAAAAAGTGCCTACCTTTGCACCCAGATTTTTGAAGTACTCACTAAATTACTAACTTTATGACAAGAACAAAGCAACTACTGAGGAAATGCCTCTTGGCCAGCATCTTTGTGATGCTCGTGCCGATGGGCTTGCTTGCACAGAACATCCAGGTGCAAGGTGTTGTGAAAGACCAGACGGGCGAACCCGTCATTGGTGCCACCGTAATGCAACAGGGAACAACCAACGGGACGATTACCGACTTCGACGGCAACTTCTCGCTCTCTGTTCCCTCGAATGCCACGCTTACCATTTCTTATATAGGCTTTGCCACGCAGGACATTGCCGTAGGTGGTAAGACAGACTTCTCGATTGTGTTGAAAGACGACAGCCAGACGCTGAGCGAAGTGGTCGTCGTCGGTTATGGCACCATGCGCAAGGCCGACCTCACGGGAGCCGTCGGTTCGTTGGCCGCCAAGGATATGGAGAATGCCCCCGTGGCCAACATCGGACAGGCCATCCAGGGTAAGATAGCCGGTCTGCAAGTGGTCGACGCTGGTAAGCCTGGCGACAATGTTTCTATCAAGATTCGCGGCCTCGGCTCCATCAACAACTGCGACCCGCTGGTGGTCATCGACGGTGTGCCCACCGACCTCGGGCTGAACAGCCTGAACATGGCCGACGTGGAGCGACTGGACGTGCTGAAGGATGCTTCGGCTACAGCTATCTACGGTTCGCGTGGTGCCAACGGTGTGGTGATGATCACGACAAAGAAGGGTAAGGAAGGTAAGGGCAAACTGGCCTTCGCTGCCAACCTGGCCATCCAGAACGCCACAAAGACCCCTACCCTGCTCAACGCCAGCGAGTATGCCGCTCTGAACAACGACATGATGGCCAACGCCGGCTACAGCCAGAATCCCGACTGGGCCAATCCTTCGTCATTGGGAGCCGGTACCGACTGGATTGACGAACTGCTGCGCACGGGCTACATGCAGAACTACACCGTCAGCTATTCGGGCGGAACGGAGAAGTCGCACTACTACGTCTCGGGTGGTCTGCTCGACCAGACGGGTATCGTCAAGAGTGTCGGCTATCGCCGCTTTACCTTCCAGGCAAACAGCGATGCACAGGTGCTCTCATGGCTGAAATTCTCGAACAACATCACCGTCAGTGCCGACCAGAAGAAGCAAGGCAGCTACGACCTGGGCAACACCTACAAGGCGCTGCCTATCTATTCGGTCAAGGACGCCAACGGTGAATGGACCGGTCCAGAGGGCAACTCGCTCTGGTACGGCAGCACGAAGAACCCCATCGGCCCCACCGAGACCGACAAGCAGAAGACCAACGGCTACAACTTCCTGGCCAACCTGACAGCCGAGCTGACGCTGGCCAAGTGGCTCAAGTTTAAGAGCACCTTCGGCGTCGATGCCAAGTTCTGGTACGGCGACAACTACACCCCGCGCTATGCATGGAAGCCTATTGCCGTGGAAGAGAGCTCGCGCTATAAGAGCGACAACAAGTCGTTCACCTATCTGTGGGACAACTACTTCCTCTTCGACCACACCTTCGCCCAGAAGCATCGCGTAGGCCTGATGGCAGGTACATCGGCCCAGTGGAACAAGTTCGACTATCTGAATGCCCAGAAGAACATCTTCGCCTTCGAGAATGTCCATGAGATGGACAACGGACAGGAGATGTATGCCATCGGCGGCAACGAAACGGAGTGGGCGCTCTTCTCGTATATGGCTCGTCTGACCTACGACTACGACGGCAAGTATCTGCTCACCGCTACCCTCCGCCGCGACGGCAGCAGCCGTTTCGGCCGCAGCAAGCGCTGGGGTATGTTCCCCTCGGTATCGGCCGCTTGGCGTATCTCGGAAGAGCCTTGGTTCAAGAAGACCAACTTCCTGAGCGACCTGAAGATTCGTGTGGGCTACGGTGTGACGGGTAGTCAGGCCAGCGTCTCCAACTACGGCTATCTCGCCTCTTACAACACCAGCGTCTATCCCTTCGGCTATGCCGGCACAGAGCAGGCTGCCCTCGTTTCGTCGTCGCTGGCCAACCCCAACATCCACTGGGAAGAGGTGGCACAGGCTAACATCGGTTTCGATGCCGTGCTGTTCAACTCGCGCGCCATCTTCTCGGCCGATGCCTATATCAAGAACACCAACGACATGCTCGTCAAGGCCAGCATCCCCATCACCTCGGGCTTCGAGGACACATCGACCACCTACACCAATGCCGGCAAGGTGCGCAACATGGGTGTCGAGCTGACGCTGCACACCGTCAACCTGACAGGCGAACTGGGCTGGGAGACCGACTTCTCGTATACCTATAATAAGAATAAGATCAAGGATCTGAACAGCGACGTACCTTATTATATCAATCAGATCAACAACTCGTACGTCACCATGCTGCAAAAAGACTTCCCCATCAACGTGTTCTACGGCTACCTGACCGACGGCATCTTCCAGAATGCTGCCGAGGTAGAGCAGCACGCCATCCAGCCTGGTGCCGCTCCTGGCGATATCCGCTTCAAGGATCTGGACAACGATGGTGTCATCAACGACAACGACCGCACCGTCATCGGCAATCCCAACCCGACTCACCTCTTCTCGATGGGCAACAACCTGACGTACAAAGGATTCGAGCTGGGCATCTACCTGCAGGGTGTGGCTGGCAACAAGATCTTCAATGCCAACAACATCGACCTGACGGGTATGGCTGCCGCCTACAATCAGTCGGCCGACGTGCTCAACCGATGGAACGGCGAAGGCACGAGCAACAGCATGCCGCGTGCCGTCTTCGGCGATCCCAACCAGAACAACCGCATCAGCGACCGCTTCGTAGAGAACGGTTCGTACCTGCGTCTGAAGACCATCTCGCTGGCCTACAACTTCCCAAAACAGTGGCTCAGCGCCCTGACGATAGAGAATGCCCGCCTGACACTCTCGTGCGAGAATGTAGCCACCATCACCGGCTATTCGGGCTTCGATCCCGAAGTGGGCATCAACGGCATCGACCTCTCCACCTTCCCCATCTCGCGTACTTTCAACATTGGTCTTAACTTCAACTTCTAATAACTACAACAGATATGAAAAATATAAATAACTATAGTTGGAAACGAAGCAAGGAGATGATGACGAAAATGTTCAGCGCAGCATTCATCATTCTTCATTCTTCACTCTTCATTTCCTGCGGCGATGACTTCCTCGACAAGGAACCGAAGAATACGGTAGACCCCGCTACCAGCGTCACCGACGATGTTGCTGTGGCAATGGCCAACGCATGCTACCGCACCCTGCAGTCGTCTAACATGTATAACCAGCGCATCTGGACGCTCGACATCGTGGCGGGCAACAGCGAAGTGGGTGCCGGTGGCGGTACCGACGGTATTGAGACCATACAGGCCGCCAACTTCATCACCCAGAGCGACAACGGTATGGCTCTCTATATGTGGCGTTCGCCTTGGGTGGGCATCGGACAGTGCAACATCCTCATCCAGGCCCTCGAAGGACAGACCCTTGAGCCAGGCAGCATCCGCGAGCGCTGCTTGGGCGAGGCTTACTTCCTCCGCGCCCACTACTATTTCGTGCTGGCTCGTCTGTATGGCGGTGTGCCACTCCGCTTAGAGCCATACAACCCAGGCGAATCGACCGATATCGCCCGTGCTTCGCTCGACGAGGTATACGCTCAGATCATGGCCGACTGCCAGAAGGCTATCGACCTTCTGCCTGCCAAGCGCGACTACGACAACGAGAATGTTGGCCGTGCCTGCAAGGATGCTGCCCTGACGATGATGGCCGACATCCTGCTCACACTCGCACCTTCCCACTCGGAATACTACAGCCAGGTGGTGAGCCTCTGCGACCAAGTGACAGCGCTGGGCTACGACCTCAGCAACTGCTCTTACGAAGGCAACTTCGACGCTACAATCAACAACGGTCCGGAGTCGATCTTCGAGGTGCAGTTCTCGGGCAACACCGAGTACGACTTCTGGGGCAACAACCCGCAGGCCAGCTGGCTCAGCACCTTCATGGGACCGCGCAACTCCGACTTCGTGGCCGGCAGCTACGGATGGAACCAGCCCACACAGGAGTTTGTCGACCAGTATGAGACGGGCGACCTGCGCAAGGACCTGACCATCTTCTACGAGGGATGTCCCGACTTCGACGGTAAGCAATACAAGAGCAGCTATTCCAACACGGGCTACAACGTGAGGAAGTTCCTTGTCAAGAAGTCTGTCTCGCCCGAATACAACACCAGCCCGCAGAACTTCGTGGTCTACCGCTATGCCGACGTGCTGCTCATGAAGGCTGAAGCCCTGAACGAGATGGGACAGACGGCTCAGGCCTGCGAACCCCTCAACATCGTGCGCCAGCGTGCCGGTCTGGCCAATGTGGCTAACCTCTCGCAGGATGACATGCGCGAGAAGATCATCCACGAACGTCGCATCGAGCTGGCCTTCGAAGGGCATCGCTGGTTCGACATGATTCGTCTGCAGAATGGTGAGTATGCACTCAACTTTCTCCGCTCTATTGGTAAGACGCGTGTCACAAAAGAACGTTTGCTGTTCCCCATCCCGCAGACAGAGATGGACGCCAACAGCCTGATGACCCAGAACCCAGGATACTAATCAATTGATAATTGATAATTGACAATTGAGAATTGATAATTGAGAATTGATAATTGAGAATTGATAATTGAGAATTGATAATTAATAATTGACAATGAATATGAAACCCAAATACACCCCCCTACGTCCGGTAAGACGCGGCTTGGCCGCGTCAGCCACCGCCCTCTGTATCCTCGCCCTCACAGCCTGCTCCGACAACGACTACACCGAGCTCGACAAGGGGCACGACCTTTTGACGCTGACTGTCAACCAGGCAGCCGAACAACTCAGCGAGGCTACACATGCCAGCGAGGCTGTCACCCTGAACTGGACAACAGGAACGAACCACGGCAACGGCAACCGTATCGACTATACGCTGGAGATAGCTCCCGCCGGAACCGACTTCGCCAATGCCTATGTGGCTGTCGACCACCAGACGCAAGTCTATTCGTGGACGGCTTCGCACGAGAATCTCAACGCTCTGCTGCGCGACAAGTTCTACGCCACTGAAGGACAGAACATCGCGCTCGATGCCCGCGTGACGGCCACCGTCAGCGGTGAAACAGAAGTACAGACTTCCACTGTATCGTTCTCGGCAACGCCCTACCTGCCGGTCACATCGACGCTCTATCTCGTCGGCGATGCCACTCCCAGCGGATGGGATGCCGCCCACGCTACGGAGATGAAGCGCACGGACAACGGAAAGTTTACGTGGGAGGGCAACCTGAAGACGGGTTCGCTGAAGTTCCTCACAACGCTGGGCGAATGGATTCCGTCGTACAACAAGGGTGCCGACGACAAGATGGTGCTCCGCACAAGCTTCGACGATCCCGACGAGCAGTGGCAGATAACGGAAGACCACTTCTATCGCGTCGACGTCAATCTGCTGACCCTTGAGATGACGCTCACTCAGACCGACGGTGAGGCACCGCGCTTCGACAATCTCTACTTTGTAGGTCAGCCTACGGGATGGGGCTTTGTGAAGATGGTGAAAGACCCGCTCGATGCGTTCCTCTTCCGCTATGGTCGTTACTTCGAGAATGGCGGCGGCGGTGAGTTCAAGTTCGGCACCGCTGAAGGAGCCTGGGAGAACATGCTCAAGGCCACTCAGCCCAACGCACCGTACACCGACACTTCGATGGCCTTCATCGCTGGCTACGACCCGGACAACAAGTGGTTCCTCGAGGAGAACGAGACGGGCAAGGCCTACAAGATTTGTGTCGACATCCGCGACGGCAGAGAGCGCATGATGATGCGTGAGTTTGTGCCTTACGAGATGATCTACCTCGTAGGCGACGCTACACCCAACGGATGGGACCTTGGCAACGCTACTCCGATGACGGCTACCGACGATCCCTTCGTCTTCAACTGGACGGGAACGCTATCGGCAGGCGAACTGAAGTTCTCGTTCGACAAACAGAGCGACTGGAACGGTGCCTGGCTGATGAACTCGGCTGGCAACGGCGTAGAGCCGACAGGACAGGTGGAGCAAGGCTTGTTCATCAACAAGAGCGACGACTACCTGAAGGGTCAGTATCTCGAGACCAACATCGGCGACATCGACAACAAGTGGCGCATCATGTCGGCAGGCTCGTACACCATCACCATCAACCAACTGGAAGAGACGGTGAGCATCGTGAAGAATTAAGAATGAAGAATAAAAATATGAGAATGAACATATTATGTTTGGCAATGGCCGCAATGGCCATGATGGGCTGCGGAGGGAGCAACGATCCGGTTACCGACGAGCCTACGCCCATCACACCTCCCGGAGGAGGTGGAGAAACGACGCCCGCGATACAAATCACATCGATACTCTCTCTCAACATTACTACTGACAAGGCTTTGTATCGTCCGGGTGAGACCATCCGCTTCAGCATCGAGGGCTCCGTGCCCTCCGATGCGCGGGTGCGTTGCCGTCAGGGAAACACCGTCGTGAAGGATGAAGCGCTCAGCGGCAACAGCTATACTTGGACGGCTCCGCAGCAGGACTTCCAGGGATATATGGTCGATGTGTACACGAAGACGTCGACTACGGAGACCATCTACGGCACCGTGGGTGTAGACGTATCGAGCGACTGGGCACGCTTCCCGCGCTATGGTTTCGTGGCTACCTACGACCGCTCGAAGACCACCAGCGTGATAGCCGAAGAGACTGCCTTCCTGAACCGTTGCCACATCAACGGCATACAGTATTACGACTGGCACAACAAGCACCACTGGCCTCTCGGAGGCACACGCACAGAGTTGCTGGAGAGCTACACCGACATCGCCAACCGACCTGTCGTGACCAGCGTCGTGAAGGACTATATCGAGCAGCATCATGCTTACGGAATGAAGACGATGTTCTACAATCTCTGCTACGGTGCGCTGAACGATGGTGCGCAGGATGGCGTACAGGAGAGTTGGAGTCTGTATACGAACACCAACCGCAGGCGCGACGTTCTCTCGATGCCCTCGGGATGGAAGAGCGACATCTACATCATGGACCCCGCCAACAAGGGCTGGCAGGACTATCTGGCAGAGCGCAACGACGAGGTCTATGCCAACTTCGACTTCGACGGTTTCCACATCGACCAACTGGGCAGCCGTGGAACGGTCTACGACTATTATGGTTCGCAGGTGAACCTGCCCAACGGCTTCGCTTCGTTCATCAACGCCATGAAGGCTCACCACAACGACAAACGACTGGTGATGAATGCCGTGTCGGGCTACGGTGCTTCGCAGATAGGCAACACGAAGCAGACCGACTTCATGTACACCGAGATGTGGGGCAGCGAACAGATGTACAGCGATATCCGCGACGTCATCAACGTGAACGGTACGAGCTCGGGCGGCAAGAACACCATCATCGCCGGCTATATGAACTACGGCAAGTCGGGTTCTTCGGGAACGTTCAACACACCGGGTGTGCTGCTGACCGACGCCGTGATCTTCGCCCTCGGTGGAGCCCATCTTGAATTGGGCGACGGCCACATGCTCTGCCATGAATATTTCCCCAACAGCAACCTGAAGATGGGCAGCGACCTGCAGACGGCTATCGTGCGCTACTACGACTTCCTCGTGGCCTACGAGAACCTGCTGCGCGACGGAGGCAACGAGACGACGGCCGACATCGCATCGACGAACAGCGGCGTCAGCATCAGCGCATGGCCGCCACGGTTGCAGACGGTGTGCAGCTATGCCAAGACGGTAGGCTCGCGCCAGGTGGTCCACCTGCTCAACTTCCGTCAGGCCAACAGCCTGAGCTGGCGCGACGAACAGGGCAACATGCCCGAACCACAACTAATGAGCAACCTGCCGCTGAAGTTGAAAGCCTCGAGTGTGAAGAAGGTTTGGGTGGCTTCACCCGATGCCTTGGGTGGTGTGCCGCAGGAGCTGTCGTTCAAACAAGAAGGCGACTACATCACCTTCACCCTCCCCTCTCTGAAATACTGGACCATGATTGTTATTGAACATTGATGATTGAACATTGATGAAAAAGATATTATTTGTTATAACAGCCATCGTGTTGGCGATTCCGACGATGGCTATCCAACTGACTTCGCCTAACGGCAACCTTGTGCTCAACATAGAGCTGAACGCAGAAGGAACGCCCGTCTACCAACTCTCGTATAAGGGTAAGACGGTGGTGATGCCCTCGCGACTGGGCTTGGAGCTGAAGAACCAGGAAGGCTTGATGGACGGCTTCGTGCTGAAGAACTCATCGACATCGACCTTCGACGAAACTTGGCAGCCCGTATGGGGTGAGACGCGCAATATACGCAACCACTACAACGAGCTCTTCGTGGAACTCTCCCAGCCGAAGCAGCATCGCGGACTGAACCTCCGTTTCCGCCTCTTCGACGACGGACTGGGCTTCCGCTATGAGTTCCCACTGTCGGACAATCTCAACTACTTCGTCGTCAAGGAAGAACGCACCGAGTTCGCCATGACCGGCGACCATACGGCATGGTGGATTCCCGGCGACTACGACACGCAGGAATACGACTATACCGAGTCGCGCCTGTCGGAAATCAGTTCGCTGATGCGTGGTGCCATCCAGCCCAACGCCTCGCAGACGCCCTTCTCCGAAACGGGTGTGCAGACAGCCTTGCAACTGAAGACCGACGACGGCCTGTATATCAACATCCACGAGGCAGCTCTCATTGACTATTCGTGTATGCACTTGAACCTGAAGCCTGGCTCGTTCGTCTTCCAATCGTGGCTCACCCCCGATGCCCTTGGCGACAAAGGCTACCTGCAGGCACCCTGTACGTCGCCCTGGCGCACGGTGATGGTTTCCGAAGATGCTCGCGACATCCTGGCTTCGAATCTCATCCTGAACCTCAACGAGCCGTGCAAGATTGAGGACACGAGCTGGATCAAGCCGGTGAAGTACGTCGGCGTGTGGTGGGAGATGATCAACGGCAAGCACCAGTGGTCGTACACCAACGAGCTGCCGTCGGTGCAGCTTGACAACCTCGACTACACGAAGGTGAAGCCGCACGGACAGCATGGTGCCAACAACGAGAACGTGCGCCGATACATCGACTTCGCCGCACAGCATGGCTTTGACCAAGTGCTGGTAGAGGGTTGGAACATCGGATGGGAAGACTGGTTCGGCAAATCGAAAGACTATGTGTTCGACTTCCAGACCCCCTACCCCGACTTCGACCTGAAGGGACTGAACGACTACGCCCACGAGAAGGGTGTACGCCTGATGATGCACCACGAGACATCGGCCTCTACACGCAACTACGAGCGCCATCTTGAGGCTGCCTACCAGCTGATGAACCGCTACGGCTACAACTCGGTGAAGAGCGGCTACGTGGGCAACATCATCCCGCGCGGCGAGCACCACTACGGACAATGGATGAACAACCACTACCTCTACTGCATCCAGGAAGCCGCCAAGCACCACATCATGGTGAACGCCCACGAGGCTGTCCGCCCCACAGGACTCTGCCGCACATGGCCCAACCTCATCGGCAACGAGGCAGCCCGCGGCACCGAGTATGAGGCAACAAACGGCAGCAAGCCGTTCCACACTACCATCCTGCCCTTCACTCGCCTGCAAGGCGGCCCGATGGACTATACGCCGGGTATCTTCGAGATGGATATGACGAAGAACAACCCCAGCAACCCCAACCACGTCAACTCTACGCTGGCCCGCCAGCTGGCACTCTACGTCACGATGTACAGTCCGCTGCAGATGGCTGCCGACATGATTGATAACTACGAGCGCCACATGGACGCGTTCCAGTTTATCAAGGATGTCGCCGTCGACTGGGACGACTCGCGCTATCTCGAAGCCGAGCCGGGACGCTATATCGTCGTTGCCCGCAAGGCCAAAGGCACGGACAACTGGTTCGTGGGCTGTACGGCTTCCGAGCATGGACATGCGTCGACCGTCCGCCTCAACTTCCTCGACCCGTCGAAGAAGTATGTCGCCACCATCTATGCCGATGCAAAGGGTGCTCACTATCAGAGCAATCCGCACGCCTACACCATTCAGCAGAAGAATGTGACAGCCAAGACGGCACTGAAGCTGACAGCTGCTCCCGGTGGCGGCTATGCCATCAGCATCATGGAGAAGAAGTAAAAACAGCTTCCTATCTGAAAATACGTACACAACAGAATAATCCCCCGCAACACAAGATGCTGCGGGGGATTATGATATATATCTGGTATTTACCTTATTCCCATTTGCCTGCCAACTGCATTCTACGGGCCAACGGCGTCTTCGCGGCTGTGACGTCGGCGGTGTTCACCACTTGGGTTTCGCCGTCGATGTTGAACTGCACGGTAGCTCCGTCCTGACGAACGTCGATAGTGACCTCTGCCCCCATCACTAACGGGAGGTTCACATCGCCATGACCTGCGGGGAAGCCACAGAGCACGGGGATATTGTACTTCTGCAGATAGGGCCGCAACATGGCTTCGACGCTCTCGTAGGTGAACTCGGTGCCACAGTCGGTGAACTCACCAAGGATGACACCCTTGCAGCGGTCGAGCACACCGTTCATGGCGAGGATGTTGAACTGGCGGTCGATATTGTGCATCGACTCCTCTACCTCTTCCATGAAAAGAATCAGGTCGCGTCCCATCGTAGCATCAGCCTGAGAGCCCAAGTTAGGAACGAACGTACACATATTGCCGCCGACAAGGATGCCCGTGGCCCTACCGGTGATGTTCTGCGGATGAGGCTGCAACTCGTAGCGCGGCACACGCCCCATCAGCAAGTCGCGCATCAGCGTGCTGCTGGCATCGGTGCCACCATTGGCCAGGAACGAGCTCATCGTACCGTGAACGCTCATCACACCGGCACGCGTCAGCAGTCCGTGCAGGGTGGAGATATCGCTGAATCCCACCAACCACTTCGGCGAGGCTTTCAGTTCTTGCAGCGTCAGCTGGTCGATCAGCTGGATGGTGCCATAGCCGCCACGGTTGCAGATGATGGCTTTGATGGAGGGATCGCTCAGCGCCCAGCGTATGTCGCTCACACGTTCGGCAATGGTGCCAGCATAACGTCCGTCGACCACTTTCCCGACATTGGGGCCGACGACGGGCTCCAGTCCCCATGACCGCAGCACGTCGGCAGTCTTCTCTACGTTCTCCATGGGCGTGAAATACGACGGCGAGATGAGCGCCACGCGGTCGCCCTCTTTCAGATAGTCGGGTTTCACGCAACTGAGCGTCACACCGTCAGTGGGATTGACCACTGGTGTTGTGTCGTCGTCATCACTACTACACGATGTTGTCAAAGCGGTGCCACCCATCATGAGCAGAGCGGCAACCATCCATATAAAGGGTTGTTTGATGTACATAATGCTATACTTTTTTAATTTTGGGGTGCAAAATTACTAATTTATTTTCGATAAAACACCTTTTTTCGAAATAAAATCAAAAGAAAATGCACAATCAATGCAAATCTCAGCTCAGATTCAAGAACTGAGATAAAAACAAAATACGGAATATTATCGACAAACGATTTTCCGAATTTACACTTTTAACACCATTTCTGCGATATTCAGAGCCGAGATGAACTTGGGACGTATATACGCGAATTTTGAGGCGTTTTGCAAGCTGTTGACTATCAGAACGTTATAAGATTTACCACATTCCATGCACCAAAATGCGGCATATTGGGTGGCAAATTGCGGCATATTGATGAGCAATAGATGGCATATTGCACCGCAGTTTGCGGCATATTGCATCGTCACAGATGGCATATAGCAACCTGATTAACTATCAACGAGGGGGTGATTGATGTATTATGGGTGAAGAAACTGCCAGTTTTGACCCATCAGGCCACAGTCAACACTTGTAGAACGGGAAAAACGACTGTCAAGAAAAAGTCAAATCAAAAACGCAATTTTATCGACGAACGGTTTCTGCACGCTAATTTGTCAGCTCGCTCCGACCGCTCTTCACGAGCACGTTCTTTATATGAAAAAGTGCTTTTTTCGCGAAATTGTTTGCATATCTCAAAGTTTTGCCTTAACTTTGCACGGCGAAGTAGAAAAGGCTCTCAACATCGGAAGAGCCCGACGAACAAGAATTATTCAAACATTGTAATACCATAAAAGATAGCAACCTATGAAGAAACTTTTATTAGGAGACGAGGCTATTGCCCAGGGTGCCATCGATGCCGGTTTGAGCGGTGTCTATGCCTATCCGGGAACGCCCTCGACAGAAATCACTGAGTACATCCAGAACTCGAAGCAGGCCGCCGAACGCGGTATTCACCGCAAGTGGAGCACCAACGAGAAGACAGCTATGGAGGCTGCCCTCGGTATGTCGTTCATGGGCAAGCGCGCCCTCGTCTGCATGAAGCATGTGGGCATGAACGTTTGTGCCGACCCGTTCGTCAACAGCGGTATGACAGGTACCAACGGCGGTATCGTCGTTCTGGCAGCCGACGACCCCTC
>CAMORS010000058.1 GCA_946624005.1 uncultured Prevotella sp.
AAGACACGAGTATCGACTTTGTCAACTTCGACAAAACACGCTACACGCTGCAGTATCATTCGAGCGTAAACAACCGCTATCTGTCCGTCAATTTGGGCTACCGCTTCCAGCTTTAACATATAAAAATAGAATGATGACAGTAACAGACAAACGGATAGGATCGTGCTCGGAACTGGTAGATTGCATTCAGCAGATCGGCTTTCTGCCGCTGCTGGAGAGTGGCATCTATGGATTCTCGGCCGAAGCGATGGTAGAAGACGACTGCCGCTATGTGGTCTTCCCCGACGGCGGGTGGGACTGGCCCCTGTGGAAATGGAAGGGGCAGGTCGTTGCAGAGGGCAACACCGTCTATGGCAAGTTCTTTGCCAGCAAGGTGGGCTTTGTGAGCCGTGAATGGTGGCCCGACCTGTGCAACTACAGACGTTCTGTCCACCCCGCACCCGAAGAGGGAACCATCGAGGACGCCATCCTCGAGACGCTGCGCGAGCATGGCAGCATGATCACGCGCGAGCTCCGTGCTGCTTGTGGTTTCACGGGGCCGAAGATGCGCAGCCGGTTCGACAGCTATGTCACACGGCTGCAGATGGCTTGCCGCATCGTCACCGAAGATTTTGTCTACCCCGTCGATCGACACAACCGCGAATATGGCTGGGGATGGGCGCTGCTCACCACGCCCGAACAGCTCTATGGTCGCGACTTCTGTCAGTGTGAGCGTTCGCCAGAAGATTCGTTCGAAAGGATGGTCGGCCACATGCGGAAAATGTTGCCTGATGCAGACGAGCGACAGCTGAAAAAGATGCTGAAGTGAGCTTACATATCCCCCAAATCATTCTCATTCCCCTCTAAAAAACCTTTAAAATACCTATAACAATGATCAAGCGACTTTTAGATTTCCTGAATGCTTCGCCCGTCAATTTCTTGGCGGCGAAGAACATTTGTGATGAATTAGAGAAAGCAGGCTTCCGCCGCATCGATCCCACACAGCCGTTGGGCGAAGTGAAGGCTGGCGACCGCCTATTTGTAACAAAGAACGATTCGTCGGTCTATGCCTTCCAGATAGGCCGTAAGACGATGGCCGACAGTGGCTTCCACATGATCTGTGCCCACTGCGATTCGCCGACCTTCCGCATCAAGCCCAACGCCGAGATGACGTGCGAAGGGGGCATCGTGAAGCTGAACACCGAGGTGTATGGCGGCCCCATCATGTCGACGTGGTTCGACCGACCGCTGACGTTGGCAGGCCGTGTCATCGTGCGTGGCACCGATGCCCTTAACCCCAAGACGCTGCTTATGCACGTGAAGCGCCCCTTGCTGCAAATCAGCAACTTGGCCATTCACTTCAACCGTCAGGTCAACGATGGCGTGAAGCTGAGCAAACAGAAGGATGTGCTGCCCATCCTCGGCATCATCAACGACGAACTGGAGCGTGGCAACCTGCTTGTGAACGTCATCTGCGACGAGCTGAAGATTGACCGTAAAGATATTCTCGACTTCGACCTCTATCTGGCCGACGCATCACCATCATGCACCTTCGGCGTTCACGATGAGTTCATCTCGTCAGGCCGGCTCGACGACCTGTCGATGTGCTTTGCCGGACTGGAGGCCCTGCTGGCTGCTCCTGCAGGCGACGTGACGCAGGTGCTGGCTATCTTCGACAACGAGGAGACGGGCTCGCAGACCAAACAGGGTGCTGGCAGTCCGTTCCTGTCGGCCATGCTCAAGCGCATCGCGCTGGCACAGAGCGGCACAGAGGAAGCCTACTGGCAGGCAGTGGAGCGCGCCTTCATGATTTCTGCCGACAATGCCCATGCCTGGCATCCCAACTACAGCGAGAAGTTCGACCCGACGAACCATCCCGTGTTGGGTGGCGGACCGGTCATTAAGTTCAACGCGGCGCAGAAGTACGCCAGCGATGCTGTCTCGGCAGCTGTCTTTGCGGAGATTTGCCGTGAGGCTGGTGTACCCTGTCAACGTTTTGTCAACCACAGCGATGTGGCAGGCGGCAGCACGCTGGGCAACATCCTTGCCTCGTCGATACCCCTGCGGGGCGTGGATATGGGCAATGCCATCCTCGCTATGCACAGTTGCAGAGAGACGGGCAGCGTGGCCGATCACGAATACTGCGTGCGTGCCTTCACCTGCTTCTATTCAATGAATTGATTTCTTCAACCACGAATTTCTGGGTTGATTTTAAAACCTCGATTTGATGAGTTAAAAAAAAACACGAATTAAAACGAAGGGAACTATATACCTGTTGACACAAAACACCAATAGCGTATAGATATACAATAATGAGCAGCCAATCACGGTTGCTCATTTAGTGTGATATTAAAATGAATTTACAAAAGTTAAGGCTGAATTATAATCCCCATATGCCATTTCAAGAAGCATATTATCTATCGACTCTTTTATTATCTTATCTATCTTATCCATATTTATAACTGATTAATTCTATCAAAGAATACCATTCCATAAAGATTTTCTCACTTAAACAAATATCTCAAGATATTTATTACAATAAATACATATAATATTATAAATATATAAAGAAATTTGAAACATACTCCCAATATGAGGAATATATGGGGGGACGTAGTTCTTCCAAATGTAGGCTATTGTGTAGATAAGAATGAGGTATATTATAATCCTTATGTAAAACCGTTCTTCTGTAAATTAACGCTTAACGATGATTCAGTTATTGAACTTGAAGGAAGTGGCGAATTTACACAACAATTAATGACAAGGTTATATAAATCAACACTTGTTAGTGCTGAAATAGGAAAAACACAAGCATTGATGCTAATGTTTTCTCTGACTGTAGTAGTCTTACAAGTGTAACAATAGATGATAGTGTTACAACCATTGGTAATAGGACTTTCGCTTTCTGTACTAGTCTTGCAAGTGTAAATAATGGTAGTGGTGTTACAAGCATTGATATGAATGCTTTCTATGGCTGTAGAGGTCTTACAAGTATAAAGATACCTAATAGTGTTATGACTATTGGTGATTATGCTTTCACTACCTGTAATAATTTAGATGAGGATAGCAGAAGAGCAATGGCGACAATTAATCCTAATGCAAACGTGTGTCCAAACATTAAATGAGTAACCAAGTTTGATTGCTCATTTTTTATATCTATACGCTATTAGTGTCTTGTGTCAACAGGTATATAGTTCCCCAAAGATATCCTATTTTCGATTTCAGACATTAAAGGTCTAATAATCAAAATAAAATATAAATATTCAAGTGTTTTATATTGTGATTAAGATATTTTTTCATATCTTTGCATCCCAAAGTGACATTTAAACGTGTAATAGTATGATACAGGAACTTAGAATCAAGAACTTTCTGTCCTTCAAGGAGGAAGCCCTCCTGAATTTCGAGGCTACAAAAGATACGACCTTCGAGGACTATCAGGTTGTTGAAGTTGCTCCAAGAACCCGTCTGCTTCGCTTCGCACTAATTTATGGTGCCAATGCAAGTGGAAAGTCCAACTTACTCTATGCTTTGGACTATCTGCATAATTTTTGGTTTGCCAAGAAGACGGATATTGACGAAACCACTGATTCCATCCCCTTCCTGCTTGACACAGAGACGCCCGGACAGCCTTCCGAGTTTGAAATCAAGTTCTTCGTCGGTGAGCGTAGGTATTGGTATCTCCTTTCCATCAACCAGAAGAATGTCCTGTCGGAGAAACTATACTATTACAAGAGTGTACAACCTACCATGCTTTTCTCGCGTGATCTGGAGAATGGCCAGTCTGTCATCAAGTTTAGTTCTGCAGCCTTGAAGGTCAGTGCTGGTGTTCTGGAGCAGATTACCATCAAGTGTCTGCCTAACATGTCCTTCTTTGCAGCACGCAACCAGGTTAACTGTATGCTGCCCTTTATCGACGAGGCACGTGACTGGATGAAGAACACGCTCATGCCCGTTATCAGTCCGCAGACACAGATGTTCAATTATGCCGGTAGCATGTTGGCCAATGACGGTAAGCTGAAGAACTACTTGCTGGATTTTGTCCACAAGGCCGACTTTAATATCACCGGACTTAAGTTTGAGAAGGAAAGCGGCCCAATACCTCAGATAGTAAAGGAAGCCGTTATAAAAGATAGCCAATATTCAAGGGACGTAATTGAACAGATTACTTCACAGTTGACAATGGAAACTGTCAGGACGGACTTTGAACATACGGTAAGGAACGCAAGGGGCGTGGAGAAGTATGACCTGCCAAACAACCTGCAAAGTGACGGTACACGACGAACTTTTGGTGTCGAGACAGCCGTGTACGAGGCACTGAAAGGTGAGAAGATGCTCACCATCGATGAGATAGAGTCTTCGCTTCATCCTGACCTTGTGGAGTTTATCATTCAACAGTTCCTGCAGACGCACAACCGCAGTCAGCTACTGGTGACTTCTCATTATGACCCTCTGCTGAATACCGTCGATGACCTGATGCGGAAGGACAGTGTATGGTTCACGGAGAAAGGCGAGGATGGCGGTTCTAGCCTATACTCTCTTGTCGAGTTCAAAGGACTGAACAAGATCAGCTCTTTCCAAAAGTCATATCGTAACGGTGTTTTTGGAGCACTACCTAATATTATCGGATAAGGTATAAGTACTATGGCAAGAAGGGAAGCAACGACACAAGGCAGAGAGGCGATACCCACCATCATCGGTGCCGGTATAACAGAAAAGTGGTACTTCACGCACTTGCAGGCCAAGTACCGTGTACACATGAAGATCCGTCCGCGATTCTTCGGAAAAGAGACGGTTTTCACACTTGAGAAGAAACTGACTGAGGTATTGAAGAACGGTGGACGGGCGATTGTCGTATTCGATACCGATGTCTCTACTTGGAACAAGGCTGAGAAGGAAAGGCTTGAAGCCATGAGAAAAAAATATGCCAGGAACAACCGGGTACTGCTGTGTGACAGCCTGCCCTCCATCGAGTACTGGTTCCTGCTCCACTATGCTAATACAAACCGTCATTTCGGCACTTCCAAGGCTGTTATCTTAGAATTGTCCAAGCATATCAGGGAGTTTGACAAAACGGAGACGTTCCTGAAGAACCCCAAATGGGTTGATGAAATGTCTGCCGATGGAAGAATAGAATCCGCAACGCAAAGGGCAATGGCTTTCGGCACAACCGGAGAGTCCTACACCAACGTTTGGAAGGCGATGAAGGAACTGCATATTGTTCAGCAGAAAACCGCACAGGAAAGCCGTGAGAATAGGATAGACAAGTAGGTTGAGCAAGATATGCTTTTCTTCATCATAGGTACTCTTATCAGTGCGGACAGTCTTGTGGATGTTGAGTCGTGCGAGGGTGCCCTTCGGATAATGAGGGAGCTGAAAGAGGATTTTCCGCTGTCCAAAATGAAGGACGACAAGAAGCTCAAAGCCAGACTCGATGATACCGAGAAGATTATTTTGCGCGATTTAGATGCTTTCAAGAACGACAAGCGATAGTGTTGATTTCCGCTTTTGAGAAATCCACTATAGAGACAAAAGGCAGAGAGTCACTATCGACTTCCTGCCTTTTATCCCGAATCTGTCATTAGGATTTTTCGGTGCTGTATGGCAGTGAGAAATCCTTCAGTTTTCCCATATGGAAAGGAAGGATTGTCAAGTTTTCAGCATCCTAGCCAGGTATAGGATGTGCTTATCTTTCGTTTTCCCAAAATAAGCTGGCGTGGAGATTAGTTAGTGTCTGATAGTCTTGAGGAACTTCTTATTGTCTGAGTTAATCAAGGCATGGCGGAACAGTGACATGAATTTGTATACCATGGCGATGAAATATCCAGATGCTTCTGTCGTCCAGAACTTGTGAGACACGAAGTCGTCTGTAGTAAAGTCGTATTTCGGCTCTTTGATTCTGTTCTCCGAGTCAGCCCTGCCACGATACGAATCGTATATGATCTTTGCGGAGATTTGCCGTGAGGCTGGTGTACCCTGTCAACGTTTTGTCAACCACAGCGATGTGGCAGGCGGCAGCACGCTGGGCAACATACTTGCCTCGTCAATACCCCTGCGTGGCGTGGATATGGGCAATGCCATCCTCGCTATGCACAGTTGTCGCGAGACAGGCAGCGTGGCCGACCACGAATACTGCGTGCGTGCCTTCACCTGTTTCTTCTCAATGAATTGATTTCTTCTGCAACGAGTTAGTTGTCAGCTGAGGCGCCGCAGCATCTCGATGAGCACCTGCCAGATGTCTTCGATGGTGCGCAGTTCGACGCGCTCACTGGTGGAGTGGGGCTCTACGATGCGCGGGCCGATGCTGGCCATCTCGATGCCAGGGAACTTCTGCACGAAGAAACCGGCCTCCAAGACGAAGTGCATAGCCACCATGCGTGGACGCCATCCCAACACATCTTGGAATACATCGGAAGTCAGGCTGAGGAAGTCTGACTTTTGATTTTCCTGCCAGGCGGGCGCTTCCATCACCAGTTTGCTCGTTGCTCCTCGTTTCTCGAAAGTCTGGCGGATATCCAGTCCTAAGGTGATCATGTCTTTGTCGACGAAGCTGCGGGTGTGGGTGGTCACGAGAATGTTGTCGTCTTCAACGAGGATGCGTCCCACGTTGTTCGATGTCTCTACCGTTCCCTCCATTGTCTCGCTCATCTTCACCACGCCCTGCGGTATCTGTTCCAGACATTCCATGAGCGTGATGATGGCTTTCGGATTGATGACGGCGGTTTGCGACTCACACGGAGTGATGGTGCAGCGCATGTTGGGGTCAGTCTGGCCGTAGTTCTCCTTGAGCCATTGGTTCATGCTCTTTTCCTGCTGCTCGACGAAAGCTGCCATCTCTCCAGAAGCAACGCCCACGACGATGTCAGCCGACGAGCCGATGGAAGCATTGGCCTCGCCCACGCGGATAGAAGCCACCTGGACATCACCCTCGTTGAGGATAGCTGCCATGATAGCCCACGAGGCGACGGTGGCGCTGATGCGACCCTTGTTGATGTCGACACCCGAATGGCCGCCCAGTCCGCCGGTGAAGCTGATGCGATACCAGCACATGCCGTTGTTGGTCGCCTTGAGCATCTTCATCGGGATGCGGTGCTCCTGCATATAAGCTCCGGCGGCACCAGTGGTGATCGTGTCGTAATCCTCCGAGTCGAGGTTGATGACCTTACGGCCGCGGATGAAGTCGGGCGACAGGTTGGAGGCTCCAGACATGCCGTCCTCCTCGTTGGTCGTCGTGATGACTTCCAAGGGTCCGTGAACGATGCTGTCGTCCTCCAGTACAGCCAGTGCCATTGACAGGCCGATGCCGTTGTCAGCTCCGAGCGATGTGTCTCGTGCCTTCATCCACCCGTTGTCGGTGTAGGCTTCTATGGGGTCGTTCAGAGGATCTTTCATGCCCACGCACACCATGTCCATGTGGTTGAGCAGTACGATGGGTTCTGCTCCCTCATGCCCCGGTGTTGCGGGCTTGCGGATAACGACGCAGTTGTGGGCGTCGCGATCGTAAGAAAGTTGTAAACGCTCTGCGAAGTGGCAGAGAAAGTCGGCCACGCGTTCTTCGTGGTGCGAAGGTCTGGGTGTGGCGTTCAGTTGCTTGAAGATACTGAACACCCGTTCTGTTGTAGGCGTATTCATGGGTGATGGGTGATGGGTGATGGGTGATGGGTGGTGGGTGTTGAACGGCGGATGGAATCCGCCTGATAAGAGACGGGACTTTAGGGGATGGGGGATTGTTCAATGTTCAATGTTCAACGTACCAATCGGCGAGTTTCTTCACACCGTCTTCTATCTCCACGCTGTGGGTCCATCCGAGACTGTGGAGTTTGGATACATCGATGAGCTTGCGCATTGTACCGTCGGGTTTCGATGCGTCGAAGACAATCTCGCCTGTAAAGCCGATAGCCTTCGCTACGAGTTCTGACAGGCTGCGGATGGTCAGCTCCTTTCCTGTTCCGACATTGATATGGCAGTTGCGAATCTCGCCCAACTGTGGAATGGCTCCTCCGCGGCCCTCCGAATGGTTGCGGTCGACGGCACCGTCGGTGGCTGCCCCATAGTGGACAGACGAATATTTGTCGACACCAATGATGTCCTTGAAGTCGACGTTCAGTAGGATATGCACGCTGGCATCGGCCATATCCTCACTCCAGAGGAACTCGCGCAGAGGTGTCCCCGTTCCCCACAGTTCCACCTTGTTGTTGCAGATGCCATACTTGCCCAAGACGCTGAGGATGTCGTCGTCGGAAGAAGAACCGTCGACCCCTTCTACAGGGCGCTTGTCCAAGTCGCTGCGGATGGCGTCCCACTGCTCCTCGTGAATGAGCTTTGCTAGATAGACCTTGCGTATCATGGCTGGCAGCACGTGCGAGTTTTCTAAGTGGAAGTTGTCGTTGGGACCATAGAGGTTGGTGGGCATCACGGCGATATAGTTGGTACCGTACTGCAGGTTGTACGATTCGCACATCTTCAGTCCGGCTATCTTCGCGATGGCATACGGTTCGTTGGTGTATTCCAAAGGAGAGGTGAGCAGACTGTCTTCCTTCATCGGCTGCGGTGCATTCTTCGGATAGATGCAGGTGCTGCCGAGGAATAGCAGCTTCTTTACGTTGTGGGCGTAAGCCTCGCTGATAACGTTGCATTGCATCTTCATGTTCTGCATGATGAAGTCGGCCCGATAGAGCGAGTTGGCCATGATACCGCCGACAAAGGCTGCTGCCAACACCACTGCTTCGGGTTGTTCTGCGTCGAAAAATTGTCTGACGGCAACTTGGTCGGTAAGGTCGAGCTCGCTGTGCGTCCGTCCCACCAGATTGGTGTATCCCCTGCTCAAGAGGTTGTTCCAGATGGCAGAGCCTACCAGTCCACGGTGCCCAGCCACATATATCTTAGATTCCTTATTCAGCATTCAAATGATTGACGATTTACGATTGGATGATTCATGTTTAAGTCTACTTGACAATACCCTTTTCCAGGTATTCTGCCAGGTTGGTGCGCACTTGGTCGCCGGCACGCTCTACGGCCACCTGCTCCATATCGTGGTCCACCATCAGCTTGACCAGTTCTTCGAAGCTTGTCTTGTTGGGGTTCCAGCCCAGTTTGGCGCGTGCCTTTGTGGGGTCGCCCCAGAGATTGACAACGTCGGTGGGGCGGTAGAAGTCGGGCGACACCTCTACGAGCACCTTGCCTGTGGCCGTGTCGATGCCTTTCTCGTTCAAGCCTTCTCCTTCAAACTTCAGTTCGATGCCCACATGGCGGAAGGCCAGCTGGCAGAACTCGCGCACAGAGTGTTGCACACCAGTGGCGATGACGAAGTCTTCAGCCTTCTTCTGTTGCAGGATGAGCCACATACACTCCACATAGTCCTTCGCATAACCCCAGTCGCGCAGCGAGTCGAGGTTGCCCAGGAAGAGCTTCTCCTGCTTGCCCTGTTTGATGCGTGCGGCAGCCAGGGTGATCTTTCGCGTCACGAATGTCTCGCCTCGTCGTTCGCTCTCGTGGTTGAACAAGATTCCCGAGCAGCAGAACATGTTGTACGCCTCGCGGTATTCTTTCACAATCCAGAAACCGTAGAGCTTCGCCACGGCGTAGGGTGAATAGGGGTGGAAAGGCGTGTTCTCGTTCTGTGGCACTTCTTCCACCTTGCCATAGAGCTCGGAGGTGGAAGCCTGATAGATACGGCACGAGTCGGTCAGTCCGCACAGTCGGACAGCCTCTAAGACGCGCAGCACGCCCGTAGCATCGACGTTGGCAGTAAACTCAGGCGAGTCGAACGACACCTGAACGTGGCTCTGTGCCGCGAGGTTGTATATTTCGGTGGGGCGCACTTTCGAGATAATCTGCATCAGCGCCATCGAGTCGCCCATGTGGCCATAGTGCAGATGGAAATGCGGACGACCTTCCAGATGGGCGATACGCTCACGGAAGTCGACCGACGAGCGGCGTATCATGCCATGCACCTCATAGCCTTTTTCCAATAAGAACTCCGACAGATACGATCCGTCCTGTCCTGTGACGCCTGTGATAAAGGCAACCTTTCTTTCGTTTTTCATTGCTGTTTTGTGGTGAATGAAGAATTGCGAATTATGCATTATGCATTACTCTTAGTCTCGGCGGAAGATATCACGGGTGTACACTTTCTCTTCAACGTCGTCGAGGCAGCTGTCATAGCGGTTGGCGATGATAGCCTGCGACTGGCGCTTGAATGTTTCCAGGTCGTTCACCACGCGTGAGCCGAAGAAGGTGGTGCCGTCTTCGAGCGTCGGTTCGTAGACGATGACGGTGGCACCTTTGGCTTTGATGCGTTTCATCACTCCCTGGATGGCCGACTGTCGGAAGTTGTCGGAGTTCGACTTCATCGTCAGACGGTACACACCGATGACGCACTCCTGTTCGCGTTTCATATCCCACTGTGCCGAAGCCTGATAGTAGCCAGCCTTGCGCAACACTTGGTCGGCAATGAAGTCCTTGCGTGTGCGGTTGCTCTCCACGATGGCCGTCATCATGTTCTGCGGCACGTCCTGATAGTTGGCCAGCAGCTGCTTGGTGTCTTTCGGCAGACAGTAGCCACCGTAGCCGAACGACGGGTTGTTGTAGTGGGTGCCGATGCGCGGATCGAGTCCGATGCCGTTGATGATAGCCTGTGTGTCGAGTCCCTTTATCTCAGCATAGGTGTCCAGCTCGTTGAAGTAGCTCACACGCAGCGCCAGATAGGTATTGGCAAAGAGCTTCACGGCCTCGGCCTCCTTCATGCCCATGAAGAGCGTGTCGATGTCGGGCTTCAGGGCTCCCTCCTGCAGCATGGCAGCAAACTCCTTGGCGGCCTCTTTCAGCCGTTCCACGTCGGTCACGCTGCGGATGGCGGCATTCTCCTCGCCGAAGCGTTCGTCGTCGATAATCTTCGGATAGCCCACGATGATGCGCGAGGGATAGAGGTTGTCGTAGAGTGCCTTGCTCTCACGCAGAAACTCAGGCGAGAAGAGCAGGTTGAAGTGCTTGCCTTTCAGTTCCTGCTTCTGTGCGAAGATGGCAGCATACTTCACATACAGGCTGCGCGTGTAGCCCACGGGGATGGTCGATTTGATGACCATCACGGCATCGGGGTTGACACTCAGCACGAGGTTGATGACATCCTCGATGTGGTGAGTGTCGAAATAGTTGGTCACCGGGTCGTAGTTCGTCGGGGCGGCTATCACCACAAAGTCGGCATCGCTATAGGCTGTCCGGCCGTCGAGGGTGGCTGTCAGGCGCAGTGGTTTCTCAGCCAAGTATTTTTCGATATACTCGTCTTGAATCGGCGAGCGTTTGTTGTTGATGAGTTCTACCTTCTCGGGTATCACGTCTACTGCCGTCACCTGATGGTGCTGAGCCAGCAGGGTGGCAATCGACAAACCTACGTAGCCCGTTCCGGCTACTGCAATCTTGTAGTCTTTCATGTCTTTATCTTCTATATAGTATTGTTTCAAATCCTGGAACTCCTAAACATAATATCCCTTAAACCACTTCATGAACTCCTGCATGCCGTCGTGGAGCGACCAGTGCGGCTTGTAGCCACACTCCTCCTCCAGGTGGCGCGTGTCGGCATTCGTCTGATAGACGTCTCCTGGCTGCATGGGAAGAAATATCTTTTCTGCCGGCTTGCCGTAAGCGCTCTCCAGTTCGGCGATGAAGTCCATCAGCTTCACAGGATGCGAACAGCCAATGTTGTACACCTTTGCCGGAACGCCGTGCGGACACTCCTCGGCTACCGGCTGGTGGTCGATGACGTGGATAGTTCCCTCAGCGATGTCGTCGATATAGGTAAAGTCGCGAATCATGTCGCCGTTGTTAAACACCTTGATGGGCTGACCCTTGCTGATGGCTGTAGCGAAGAGCATGGGCGACATGTCGGGGCGTCCCCAGGGGCCATACACCGTAAAGAAGCGCAGGCCCGTTGTCGCAAAGCCGTAGAGCTTCGAGTAGGCATGCGCCATCAGCTCGTTGCTCTTCTTCGAGGCAGCATAGAGACTTACGGGGCAGTCCACCTTGTCGTCTTCGCTATAGGGCACTTTCTCGTTCAGTCCATAGACGCTCGACGACGAAGCATAGACAAGGTGTCTCACCTCGTTATTGCGGCAGGCCTCAAGGATGTTCAGGAAGCCCACCAGATTGCTCTGCAGATAGGCATACGGGTTGGTGATGCTATAGCGCACACCCGCCTGAGCGGCCAGGTTGACCACTTTGTCGAACTTCTCTTTGGCAAACAGCCGATCGATGCTTTCCTTGTCGTCGATGGCCATACGGACAAAGCGGCAGCCTTCAAACTTCTGGCTCTTCACTTCCTGTCCGAAAGGCAGGTCGTCGCCTTCCGTGATGAAGCCACATTCGCGCAGCCTACCATACTTCAGTCTTACGTCGTAGTAGTCGTTGATATTGTCGATGCCTACCACTTCGTCGCCTCGCTGGGCGAGCATATACGTTAGTTTCGAGCCTATAAAACCAGCGGCTCCAGTCACCAATATCTTCATAATGCTCAATGCTTAATGTTCAATGTTCAATCTTTAATCTTTAACCTTTAACCTCCAAATAGCTCTCCATTGTCCCGATGTCGTGACGTTTGCCAGGCATAGGCCATGCGTGGAGCGTTGTCATGGAGGCCAGATAGCGGGCAAGGCTACCCGGAGCGTCCATGCCGCATCCGTGGTTCATGCAGTTGAGTATCAGGGGGATATCCTCGCGCGCGTAGATATAGAAAGGTGGAACAGCCCAGTGGCTCTTTGGCTCGCGTGGCTTCTCTTCCATCTCAATGACGCGCATCTTGTCGTCTACGGTGATGACACCCGTTCGTTGTAGCTTCTCTATCGACGGCTCCTCATGGCACATGATGACCGACGACCGCTTCTCTTTAAAATATTCAACGAAGCCTTTCAGCGAGAAGTCCAGCAGATTGTCGCCTGCCATCACCAACAGATCGTCATCGGCGTTGTCGATGGCCAACAGCAGGTCGCGCACGGCCCCGAGCCGTCCCTCGTTGGTCGTTGTGCCGTCGTCGATGATGCGGATTGGTTTCTTCTCACCAATTGCCTCTCGCCTCTCACCTCTCGTCTTTGCCCATTGGTCGAAGATGTGGGCAAACTTATGGTTGGTCACCACGATATGCTCCTTGATCGCCGGAATCTGGTCAACATCGTCGAGCAGACGGTCCAGGATGGTTGAGTCGCCTATCTGTAGGAGGGGCTTCGGGAAGTTCTCCGTCAGCGGATATAGTCGTGTGGCATATCCTGCCGCTATCACAATACTCTTCATGAATTACGAATTATGAAGTTCTAATTGTCAATTATCAATTATCAATTATCAATTATCAATTACAAAAAGTCTACCCCGTCGGCGAGGTCGCAGAAGTAAGCCTCGAAGGTATCCTTATATTGCGGAAACTCCTTCAGATACTCGTCCTCCACCTGTCGGCGGATGCTCTCTTCCTTCGTCGGGTCTACCAGTGCGATGCAAGCCCCTTTGAAGCCTGCTCCGCTGAAGCGTCCGCCGAAGACCCCTTCGATATGGCGCAATATCTTGTAGAGAGCTATCAGCTCGGGCGAGCCGCACTCGTAGTTGTTCATCGAACTCTCGCAACTCTCAAAGACGTACTGTCCGAAACGCCGTATGTCGCCCTCCTTCCACGCTTCGATGCCATCGTGCACGCGGTCGCATTCTGTATAGAAGTGTCTGGCACGTTTGGCAAATCGTTCGGGCATCTGCTGTTCGTGCTTGAGGAAAGTCTCCTCCGGCACGTCGCGCAGACGCGTGTCCTGCAGCTCTTTCAGCGGGATGTCCTCGTAGGCCTGCATAATCCATGCTGCCGTCTTACATTCCGACACGCGCAGGTTGTAGTCGGTGCCTGTCAGCTTGCGTGTCACACCGCTGAAGAAGACGCCGATGCGGAAGGGCAGCGGCTGGTCACCCTTGCCGAAGGGCAGCAGTTCGTGCTTCCCCGTCTCCGTGTCGAGGTAGAGCAGCTTGTCCGCCTCGCAGAGCACCACGCAAGCCTGGTCAAGGATGCCGTTGTTCAGTCCTACATATTCGCGTTCGGCCTTCGATGCGTAGCGGATAATCTGCTGGCGGTCCAGTCCGAGGTTGTTCACCTTGTCCAGAGCCATGATGAATCCGCAGAGCAGGGCAGCCGACGACGACAGTCCGCCCACGGGCATCGAGCCTTTCACGATGCCGCGGATGCCGATGCGCAGCTGGTAGTCTTGCTGCAGGGCCCAGAGCGCACCGCGCAGGTAGTCGCCCCAGTTCTGCTGGCGCTCGTCGGCCGGTCGTTGCACGTTGAAGGTCATCAGACCCTCAAACGATAGCGAGGCCATCTCCACCTTGCCCGTCTCTTGAGCAGAAAACAAAAACTCGATGCCGCTGTCGAAGGCGAAGCCTGTAACGACGCCATGCTGATGGTCCACATGGGCTCCCAAGGGGCAGATGCGGTAGGGCGAGAAGATGCGGTACAGGGCATCTCCCTTGCCAAAGAAAGTGCTGTAAGCTCTAAACAGTTCGTTCATGCCATTTGATGATATTCATGATCTGTAATGGGTGCAAAGATACACATTTCTATGCGACACACCAAATTTTATGTGACAAAAATGTGGAATTTCTGTAAAAGACACACAACCACCCCCTGTCATGCTTCGACAGGGAGTGGCTGAGCGATATAGGGGGTTGGTGCTGCCGTGCTTCACGGCACGAGCACCACCGTGGCCGAGCGAGCTGCCTGCGCACCCATGACGAGCACTTGGGCGATGTCGGCCGTCTTCGATGGTCCGCTGATGAAGGTGCCGTAGCCATAGTCGTTCATCTCGATGCGGCGGTAAGCCTCGTGCATGTTGTTCACAATCTCCGACTTTTTCAGCAGGATGACCAGGTTCTCGGAGATGAAGCAGACAGCCTTCTCCTCCATCGCCTGCGGTATCCACACACAGGCATTTTCGGCCACGCCGAACAATCCGCGGATGATGCCCACATCGGTGCCGTTCAGGGCTTGCGGCGACCCACATGTGTCGGGATTGCGTGTGGCGATGGTCACCTCCGGCAGGTTCGAGGCTATCTCCTTGGCTTCAGGATAGAGCTCACGCACGAGCTGGTTGATATCCTGTCCGGGCTGCAGCTCTACGACCTTCCCGCCCACGGTCTCCGTCATGGAGATGAACTGTGCCAGCGGGTCGGGGTAGGTGATGCCTTGGATGTCGTCGAGACGGGGCATGTCATATTTCTGACGTATGTTCTTTCTGATTCTGTTCAGAATATCTTCTTTGTTTGATGCCATAACAGTCTACTATTTACGGATTTCTTATTGACGGTTCTTATTTCACTTTGCCCTTCTTCCAAAGCTCGTGGAACGAACTCTTAGGGAACTTCATCATCTCGTGGCCACCCTGCGCCCAGGGGTTCACTCCGCAGTTGATGAGTCCACGTGGCACGATGTTGGCCAGCGGGGCAAACTTCAGGGCCGTGTTGTAGATGCCGCTGCTACCGTACAGCACCTTCATGCCACGGCACATCAGCTTCTTCTCCGGGTTGGCCGTGCCGAAGTCGTCCAGCTGCTGGCGCCACTGGTACACCTGGTCGCCCAGGTTGATCTTCACGGGGCAGAGCGTCTGACAGCTCAGGCAGAGCGTGCAGGCCGAGACGTTGCCCGAGTGCTTCTGCTTGTCGCGCAGCATGCCCAGGTTGATGCCGATGGGGCCCGGAATGAAGTAGCTGTAGCTGTAGCCGCCCGAACGACGGTAGACGGGACAGGTGTTCATGCACGATCCGCAGCGGATGCACTTCAGCACCTCCCAGTGGTCGTCGTTGGCGAGCCACTCGCTGCGCCCGTTGTCCACCAGGACGATGTGCATCTTGTCGGCCGTCGGCCGTGCCTTGCGGAAGTGCGAGGTGAAGGTGGTTGTCGGCTGACCTGTTCCGGCGCGGCAGAGCATGCGCTGGAAGACGGCCAGACAGTCGTAGTTGGGGATGACCTTCTCCAGTCCGATGGCTGCGATGTGCAGCTTGGGACACGAGGTGGACATGTCGGCATTGCCCTCGTTGGTGCATACCACGATGTCGCCCGTCTCGGCAATGCCGAAGTTGGCACCGGTCATGCCGGCCTGGGCGGTGAGGAACTCGTTGCGCAGCGACAGGCGCGCCCGGTAGGTGAGATACGTGGGGTCGTGGTTGCCCACGTCGTCGCTGATGCCTTTCTCCTCGAAGAGCTCGCCCACGTCGTCGTGGCTCAGATGGATGGCGGGCATGACAATGTGGCTGGGCTTCTGCCCCTTCAGCTGGATGATGCGCTCGCCGAGGTCAGTCTCGACGACTTCGATGCCGCGTGCCTCGAGGTAGGGGTTCATCTCGCACTCCTCGGTGAGCATCGACTTCGACTTCACCATCTTC
>CAMORS010000059.1 GCA_946624005.1 uncultured Prevotella sp.
CGAAGAACATGTGCTCTGTACGTGTCAGACCGATACCCTTGGCACCGAAGTCGCGAGCTACGCGTGCATCGTGCGGAGTGTCGGCATTGGTGCGAACGAACATCTTGGTGTACTTGTCGCAGAGGTCCATCAGCTCCTTGAAGTCGCCGCTGAGCTCAGCAGCCTTCGTGGGAACCTCACCTGCATAGACCTGACCGGTAGAACCGTTCAGCGAGATGTAGTCGCCTTCCTTATAAGTAACGCCGTCGATTTCGACAGTCTTCGTCTTGTAGTCAACGTTCAGCGAACCGACACCCGAGACGCAGCACTTACCCATACCACGTGCCACAACGGCAGCGTGAGAGGTCATACCGCCGCGAGCGGTGAGGATACCTTCGGCAGCCGACATACCAGCGAGGTCTTCGGGTGAAGTCTCGATACGTACGAGCACCACCTTGTGGCCGTCTTCGTGCCAAGCCTGTGCGTCGTCGGCATGGAAGACAATCTGTCCGCAGGCAGCACCGGGGCTGGCGGGCAGACCCTGTGCGATGACCTTAGCCTTCGAGAGGGCGAGCTTGTCGAACACGGGGTGGAGCAGCTCGTCGAGCTTCTGGGGCTCGCAGCGCATGATGGCTGTCTTCTCGTCGATCATTCCTTCGTGGAGCAGGTCGATGGCAATCTTCACCATAGCGGCACCTGTGCGCTTGCCGTTACGAGTCTGGAGGAACCAGAGCTTACCTTCCTGTACGGTGAACTCCATGTCCTGCATATCGTGGTAGTGGTTCTCGAGCTTCTCCTGGATGCCGTTCAGTTCTGCATAGATCTCGGGCATTGCTTCCTCCATTGAGGGGTACTTAGCGGCACGCTCTTCCTCTGAGATGCCTGCACGCTCTGCCCAACGCTGCGAACCGAGCTTGGTGATCTGCTGCGGTGTACGGATACCGGCCACCACGTCTTCACCCTGTGCGTTGACGAGATATTCGCCGTTGAACACGTTCTCACCATTGGCGGCGTCGCGGCTGAAGCAAACGCCCGTTGCGCTGGTGTCGCCCATGTTACCGAATACCATGGCCATGACGCTCACGGCTGTTCCCCACTCGTCGGGGATACCTTCCATCTTACGATAGAGGATGGCGCGCTCGTTCATCCAGCTGCGGAACACAGCGCAGATGGCACCCCAGAGCTGTTCGATGGGATCGTTGGGGAAGTCCTTGCCGGTGCGCTCCTTGATGGCCTCTTTGAAGAGTACGACGAGCTTCTTGAGTTCGTCTACGCTGAGGTCTTTGTCAAGCTTCACGCCACGCTCTTCCTTCACCTTCTCGATGATTTCCTCAAACGGGTCGATGTCTTCCTTGTTGACGGGCTTCATTTCGAGGACGACGTCGCCGTACATCTGCACGAAACGGCGATACGAGTCGTAAACGAAGTGGGGGTTGCCAGTCTTCTTCACCATGCCCTCGGCCACCTCGTCGTTCAGACCGAGGTTAAGGATGGTGTCCATCATGCCCGGCATAGAGGCGCGGGCACCCGAGCGTACGGAGACGAGCAGGGGGTTCTCCTTGTCGCCGAACTTGCTGTTCATGAGCACCTCGATGTGCTTCACGGCGTTCATCACGTCGTCGTTGAGCAGCTCCATAATCTTCTGCTGGCCCACCTGGTAATACTCGTTGCAGCAGTCGGTAGTGATGGTGAATCCCGGAGGAACAGGTACGCCGATAAGGTTCATTTCGGCAAGGTTGGCACCCTTACCACCCAGTTGTTCACGCATTTTAGCGTTGCCTTCGGCTTTTCCGTTGCCGAAGAGATAAACTCTTTTTTCGCTCATAGTGTTTTTGATGATTTATACACGTATAGATAATCTAATGATTTGAAAATTTCCGTGCAAATTTACAAGAATTATTTGTAACAACCAAATAAATTGTCATAAAATAGCATTTTTTATTATACACGCTGCCTCACGGCTTCGTACATCAAGACGGCGGCGCTGACGGAGACGTTGAGCGAGTCGAGCCTTCCGAGCATGGGGATGCGGATATGTGCATCTGCGGCAAGCCGCCATTGCTGGGTCAGTCCGGTGGCTTCCGTCCCCATGACGATGGCCGTCGGCCGGCGCATGTCGACATCGTAGTAAAGCCGCGAGTCTTGCAGCTGGGCCGTCAGTATCTGTATGCCCCGCTCCTTCAGGAAACGGATGCACTCCTCTGATGTGCAGGCCACGCAGGGCACGGTGAAGATGGCCCCGATAGACGAACGGATAAGGTTGGGGTTGTACAGGTCGGTCAGCGGGTCGCAGACGATGACGGCATCCACTCCGGCCGCATCGGCACTGCGCAGTACGGCCCCCAGATTGCCGGGTTTCTCTACGCTCTCAAGCACCACGACAAAAGGTTTGTCGCCGATCTTCAAGTCGTTCAGTGTCAGCTGTTTTGCATATACTATTGCAACAATGCCTTCAGTGCTTCCGCGATAGGCTATCCGCTCGTAGACCCTTGTCGAGACATCATATGTCTGCGCTGCTGGCGGGAGGTTGTCCGGAACGATGTCGCTACATACGAAGATGCTCTCCACCTCGTAGCCGGCCTCGATGCAATGTTCCAGTTCGCGACGTCCTTCCACTACGAACACTCCCTCGCGACGACGCTCCGCCGACTTCTGCTGGAGGGACGCCAATCGCTTCACCTTGGGGTTCTGCGTGCTTGTTATCTTTTCCATCTCGTGCATGTCCGATTTCTGCATGTGTTCTCTGTTCTGCAAAGGTAGTCAATTATCACCAAATCGCCAAACGATTCGGAAAGAATATTCAAAAAAATGTCGTTTCTGCCCGCTGGCGGCGCATAGTGTCCCTTCTTCTCTATTCTTAAATGAAACGATCCTTGCGCAGGTCCTCCTCCCCACTTTCGGAATCTTTCGAGGACAGACGCTAAACACCTCACCAAAACGCCGGGAAACCCTTTGCTGCTGCGGAGTTTGGATGGTGAGGTGTTCGGCAAACACCCCACCAGACACCTCACCAAACACCTCACCATCTGGGTGTTGGGTGTTGATGGTTACTGGGTGTTGGGTGATGGGTGATGGGTGTTGATGGTTACTGGGTGATGGGTGTTGGGAGTTGGGAGTTGGGTGATGGGTGTTGGGTGTTGGGTGTTGATGGTGAGGTCTCTGGTGGGGTGTCTGGTGAGGTGATAAAGAAACATCTCACCATCCGGAAGGCCGATAAACAGTGGGATTCAGCCCTATATGGTGAGGTGTTTAGCTTTTTTCGACGAAAATATCCTCGGTGGATGTCGTACTGCCCGGAGAGATAGTCTCCGAGGGTGTTGCTGATGTTCCCTAAGGCGGTCAGAGACTATCAATGAGACGGTCAGAGACTATCAACGTGGCGGTCGGAGACTATCAATGAGACGGTCGGAGACTATCAACGAGGCGGTCGGAGACTATCCCTGAGACGAAGAGCGTAAGCATTTAACGCTCTGACAAGCGACAGAGTGTCGTGCGGCAAATTCGCCTGAACGGGCGGCGTTCGGGCGATGACGTTCGGGCGAATTTGCAATTCGCCCGCAGCGAGTGTAAGCATTTGTAATGCGAAAATACTAATACATTGGCAATCAGTCTGTTTGCTGCTCGGATTTAGAATCTCGCATTGCAAATGCTTTCACTCACAACTGCCGAATTTCAAATTCGGCAGAACGGAGAAACTTGGCTTTTTTCGGCCGATGGACTTAATTCTGGGCGCGCACAGGCCGGACATTTAGACCGTAGAAACGGTAGTCGTAGTCGTTCGTGTAGATGCCGCTCGAGCCGAAGCCGAGGTAGCGCGTGCCGTAGGAGAAAACGGCCAAACAATCGGCATAAAAAATGTAGAAACATCCCATGACCAAGGCTTGGTCATTTTCCTGGTCATCGTTGGCGAGGAACCGATATATGGTTGATGAAAACCGGATGCTTTGTGCTGGTTAACATGAATTAATGCAAGTTTTTGGGAAAATGTTTTTGTGCGTCAATAGTTTTACGTACCTTTGCAACCTAAATCGTAAATCGTAATCGTAAAATAGTAAATTATGTTGATTAACATTACATTTCCCGACGGCTCTGTTCGCTCGTATGAACAGGGTGTGACAGGACTCGAAATTGCCGAGAGCATATCACCGGCCTTGGCACGCAGCGTTGTCAGCTGCGGTGTGAACGGTGAGACCGTAGAGCTCAACCGCCCCATCATGGAGGACGCCACGATAGCGCTCTACAAGTTTGACGACGACGAAGGCAAGCACACCTTCTGGCACACTTCGGCCCACCTGCTGGCCGAGGCACTGCAGCAGCTCTATCCCGGCATACAGTTCGGCTTCGGACCGGCCGTGGAGAACGGTTTCTTCTACGACGTCTTGCTGCCCAACGGCGAGATGATCAAGGAGGGCGACTTCGAGAAGATTGAACAGAAGATGAAGGAGCTGGCCTCGAAGAAAGAGCCGGTGGTGCGCCGCGAGGTGTCGAAGGCCGACGCCCTGAAGGAGTTTGCTGCCGACGGACAGACGTACAAGTGCGAGCACATCGAGGAGGACCTCGAAGACGGTACCATCACCACCTATACGCAGGGTTCGTTTACCGACCTCTGCCGCGGCCCGCACCTGGTGAACACAGGCGAGATCAAGGCCGTGAAGCTGACCAACGTTGCTGGTGCCTTCTGGCGCGGTGATGCTGAGCGCGAGCAGATGCAGCGTCTGTACGGCATCTCGTTCCCGAAGAAGAAGATGCTCGACGAATATCTCGTCATGCTCGAAGAGGCCAAGAAGCGCGACCACCGCAAGATAGGCAAGGACATGGAGCTCTTCATGTTCTCGGAGAAGGTAGGCAAGGGCCTGCCCATCTGGCTGCCCAAGGGCACCGAGCTGCGCCTGCGTCTGCAGGACCATCTGCGCAAGGTGCAGAAGCGCTATGGCTATCAGGAGGTTATCACGCCGCATATCGGTTCGAAGAACCTCTATATCACCAGCGGCCACTATGCCCACTACGGCAAGGACTCGTTCCGCCCCATCACCACTCCCGAGGAGGGCGAGGAGTATATGCTCAAACCGATGAACTGTCCGCACCACTGCGAGATTTTCGCTTCGAAACCCCGCTCGTATCGCGACCTGCCGCTGCGCATCGCTGAGTTCGGAACGGTCTACCGCTACGAACAGAGTGGCGAGCTGCACGGACTGACACGTGTGCGTTCGTTCACACAAGACGATGCCCACCTGTTCTGCCGTCCCGACCAGGTGAAGCAGGAGTTCCTCGGTGTGATGGACATCGTGAACATCGTGCTGAAGGCTTTCGGCTTCAACTTCGAGGCACAGATATCGCTGCGCGACCCCAACGACCACGAGAAGTATGTGGGTACCGACGAAGACTGGGCTTTGGCTGAGAAGGCCATCGTCGAGGCTTGCGAGGAGAAGGGTCTGAAGGCGAAGATTGAATATGGCGAGGCTGCCTTCTACGGTCCGAAGCTCGACTTCATGATCAAGGATGCCATCGGCCGCCGCTGGCAGTTGGGCACCATCCAGGTGGACTACAACCTGCCGAAGCGCTTCCAGCTGGAGTATACCGACGAGGACAACCAGAAGAAGACGCCCGTGATGATTCACCGCGCACCATTCGGTTCGATGGAACGCTTCACGGCCGTGCTCATCGAGCATACCGCTGGCCACTTCCCCTTGTGGCTCACGCCCGATCAGGTGGCTATCCTGCCGCTCTCTGAGAAGTACAACGACTATGCCCACCGCGTGGCTAAGGAGTTCGACCTGCAGGGTGTGCGTGCCACCATCGACCTGCGCAACGAGAAGCTGGGCCGCAAGATTCGCGACAACGAGCTGAAGCGTATCCCCTATATGGTGATCGTCGGCGAGAAGGAGCAGGAGGATAGCACCGTTGCCGTTCGTCCGCAAGGCGGCGGCGAGCAGAGCGTCATGACCATCCAGGAGTTCATCGACGAGGTGAATGGCCGTGTGGCTGAGATGACGAAGGAGTTCTAACTTTTCGCGACAACAGTTTTTTCAGATAATAGAAAGAGGTCACGCTCATTTCCCGAGCGTGACCTCTTGTTTTTTTCGGGCGGAAACGCTGTTACGCCCCTACAATGGCGCTAATGTAGGGAGGTCACGCTTCCTACCACGTTATTGCCACCTATGTGCTGTTGCGACGCTGGGAAGCGTCGCCTCCTACGTTGCCACGTATGTGCTGTTGCGGGCGGAAACGCTGTTACGCCCCTACAATGGCGCTAATGTAGGAGGTCACGCTTCCTAGCGTGACACCTGCCACGTTATTGCCACCTATGTGCTTTTGCGACGCTGAGGACAGCGTCGCCTCCTACAGATGTGTTGGGGTTATTTGATGTAGGGAGCCAGTGCAGGCACTTGGTGGGCCACCTCGCGCGAGAGGAGCCGCGCCACCTCGTGGGCACCGTAGACGTTGTAGTGGGTGTTGTCCTTCCGACCTTCGGGCAGGGCAGGATGTTCACCCTTGCGATACCACACATGCAGACGGCGCGAGCCTTCAATGCCCATCTGCTGCTCCAGGTCGTGAGTGATCTGCTGCGCATCAATGAAGGGCACGTTCATCTCGCGGGCTATCATCCTGGGCACGACGGCATATTGGCCATGCGTGTCGACCAGCGTGTCGCTCGTGATGACCTCGTCAGAATACGTGGTGTTGCGAAGCGACTCGTCGTCGATACTGGGGTCGTGGTTGACAAGGAAGTTGCGTCGCACCACACTGTTGAACAACACGGGGATGGCTCCCTTCATCCGTGCCTGACGGACATAGAGGCGCAGATTGGCATCGAAGGTAGAACCCACCTGGGTATATCGACGGGGATCGTCCTTCTCGTCGTTGTGCCCAAACTGAATGAAGACATAGTCGCCGGGCTTCAGACGGTTCATCACGCGTTGCCATCGCCCTTCGTCCATGAAGCTCTTCGACGAACGGCCGTTGACAGCATGGTTCTCAATGCGGACATCGTCGGTGAAGTATTCGTGGAGCACCATCCCCCACCCTCTCTCGGGACTGCCTTTCGTGGTGTCCTTGTTGGCCATCGTTGAGTCGCCTATCAGGTAGATGGTGACAGGTTGGTCAGTAGAAGCCGACAGCATGGTGGCGACGACCAAAAGCAGGAGGAGTCTGAATGGTTTCATTGAATCAACGCTATTGTCTGATTACTGACATATTCTATCTATCAACTCATCGGGCGAGACAAGCTCCTGCTCGCCGGTGAGCATGTTCTTCAGCGTCAGCTTGCCTTGCTGCATCTCGTTCTCGCCTGCAAGCGCCACGAAGGGTATCTGCTTGGCATTGGCATAACTCATCTGCTTCTTCATCTTCACGCTGTCGGGATAGACCTCCGTGCGGATGCCTGCCTGACGGGCCTTGGCGGCCAGCGGCAGACAATAGTTCACCTCGTCGGCACCGAAGTTGATGAAGAGCAGCTGCGTGCCACCCGTTGCCTCTTTGGGATAGGCATCGAGGGCGTTGAGGACGTCGAAGATGCGGTCGACACCGAACGAGAAGCCCACACCCGAGAGTCCGGGCATACCGAAGATGCCGGTCAGGTTGTCGTAGCGGCCACCGCCCGTGATACTGCCTATCTGCACATCCAAGGCCTTCACCTCGAAGATAGCTCCCGTATAGTAGTTGAGGCCACGCGCCAGTGTGAGGTCGAGCTGCAACTCGTTGTTCAGCTTGCTGCATGCCGACGTTTCTTCTTCGCCAAGCGCACCGAGCAGTCGGAGGATGAAGCGCAGTTCTTCCACACCCTTCTGCCCGATCTCAGAGTCTTTCAGTACTTCGCTAATCACTTGAAGCTTTTCAGCGTTACTGCCTGACAGTGAGATGATTGGCTGTAGCTTGTCGATAGCTTCCTGCGACAGTCCGTTCTTGGCTAGCTCCTCGTTGACAGCCTCAAGGCCTATCTTGTCGAGCTTGTCGATGGCCACCGTGATGTCGACAATCTTGTCGGCAGCTCCGATGACCTCGGCAATACCGGTAAGAATCTTGCGGTTGTTGATTTTTATCTGCACGCGCACACCGAAGCGGGTGAAGACGGTGTCGATAATCTGCAGCAGCTCCACCTCGTTGAGCAGCGAGTCGCTGCCGACGACATCGCCGTCGAACTGGTAGAACTCGCGGTAGCGTCCCTTCTGCGGACGGTCGGCCCGCCAGACAGGCTGCACCTGATAGCGCTTGAAGGGCAGCTGCAGCTCTTCGCGATGCATCACCACATAGCGTGCGAAGGGCACGGTGAGGTCGTAGCGCAGACCTTTCTCGCAGAAGCGTGCCGCCAGATGCAGGGCGTTGCGCTCGCGCAGCTCGTCGTCGCTCACCTTATTGGTGAAGTCACCGCTGTTGAGCACCTTGAAGAGCAGTTTGTCGCCCTCCTCGCCATACTTGCCCATAAGTGTCTGCAGGGTCTCCATCGCGGGTGTCTCTATCTGCTGGAAGCCATAGAGGGCATAGACGCTGCGTATGGTGTCGAAGATATAGTTGCGCTTGGCCATCTCGACGGGCGAGAAGTCGCGCGTTCCTTTGGGTATACTGGGTTTGTTTGCCATTGTATCGGGGATAATTGGAATTGATTGGGATGATTTGGAGTTATTGTCTAACGATAGTCTGACTACGGTCCGGGCCGATGGAGACGATGCAGATGGGAGTCTCCAGTTGCTCCTCGAGGAAAGCGATATAGTCTTTGAAAGCCTGCGGGAACTGCTCCTCGCTGGTCATCTTCGTCATGGCCGTCTGCCATCCGGGCAGCTCCTTGTAGATAGGCTCAACACCACTTTCAACGCTGAACGGGAAGTCCTTCGTTTCCAATCCGTTAACACGATAGGCAACACAAGCCTTGATGGTCTTGAACGTGTCGAGCACATCGCTCTTCATCATGATAAGCTTAGTCACACCGTTCACCATGATGGCATAGCGAAGGGCTACCAAGTCGATCCATCCGCAGCGGCGCTCACGCCCCGTGACGGCTCCATACTCATGACCGAGGTCGCGAATCTTTGCCCCAGTCTCGTCGAAGAGTTCTGTCGGGAAGGGACCGGCTCCCACACGGGTGCAGTAGGCCTTCATGATGCCGAAGACGTCGCCAATCTTGTTCGGACCGATACCGAGACCCGTACAAGCTCCTGCGCAGATGGTGTTCGACGAGGTGACGAAGGGATAGCTGCCGAAGTCGATGTCGAGCATCGTGCCTTGTGCACCCTCGCAGAGCACCGACATACCCTCGCGCAGCAGTCGGTTCACCTCGTGTTCAGAGTCGACGATGGTGAACTGCTTGAGGTATTCCACGCCCTCCATCCATGTACGCTCCACCTCGGTGAGGTCGTAGTCGGTAAATCCGAGCGACTTCAGGATGGCCTCATGGCGAGCCTTATGAGCAGCATACTTCTCGTCGAATCTGTCGAAGATATCGCCTACGCGCAGTCCTGTGCGCGACACCTTGTCGGTATAGGCCGGACCGATGCCCTTTCCTGTCGTGCCCACTTTGCTCTTTCCCTTCTGCGCCTCGTAGGCAGCGTCGAGCAGCCGGTGAGTCGGCATGATGAGATGTGCCTTTCGCGAGATGTGCAGCCGCTCGTGGAGCGCATGTCCGCTCTTCTCCAGCTCCTTGGCTTCTGCCATGAAGAGGTCGGGAGCCAGCACGACGCCGTTGCCTATGATGTTCACCTTGTCGCCCTGGAAGATACCCGAGGGGATGCTCCTCAACACATATTTCTGTCCTTCAAACTCAAGGGTGTGTCCGGCATTCGGACCACCTTGGAAGCGTGCCACCACATCGTAGTGCGGCGTGAGCACATCGACCACTTTACCTTTTCCTTCGTCGCCCCACTGGAGCCCCAGCAAGACGTCTACTTTACCATTGTTCATATCTTTTTCTTTTTGTTTTTGTTTTTCATTCTTGTTATTCTCGCTTGGCAGTTGCTGCACGTACCATAGATGTATATGGCCGTCTCTTCGCGGCGGAAACGGTGCAGGTGAATCTCTTCCAGCGTATTGAAGATGTGCATCGCCTTCACCTCCTGCTCCTTGCCGCACACCCTGCAAATCCGTCGGATGACGTTTCCGTTGCCATACGATGCCTCGTAGACCGTTGTGGTGTGCAGCTTATGACACTCCACCAGCTTGAGCTGCATGAAGAGGTTGATAGCGTTGTAGAGGGTGGCTATGCTCACGGGGAAGCGATTCTCCTCAAGCCAAAGACCCAATTCGCGAATGGTAAAATGCTGATTCTGAGAGTATATGGCATCAAGAATCGCAAAACGTTCAGGGGTTTTGCGAAGCTTCTTCTGTTCAAGATATTCGGTCAGAACACCTTTCACTGCGACTTTCACACTGCTTTTGTCCATACACACGTTGGGTAGTACCGTGCAAAATTACAACAAAATAGTGAGAAAGCCGCAACAACATATTATAAAAATTCTAAATTGACGGATTTTACTGCTTTTCGTGCGATGGTTTCGTAGGGTTCGCCCAAGTCGGCAAAGCGCAGCAGGCACAGTTGTGCAGCGTGGCTCACGGCAACATCGTCGCCAGTGAGTGCTGCGAGCGCCTGGTCCATCAGCTCGCTGATGCCCCGTTCGTCGGGTTGTCGGCCGTCCATGAACAAGCGTGTCAGGATATGGAAACCGCAAACCTGATAGAGGGGTCGGTCGGAGGCTATCCACTGGAAGGCCATAGCCGGAGCGTAGGGTAGATACTGGTAGAGGTGGAAGGCAGCCATCTCGGCTATCTCTATCGAGTCGGTCTGCTCCATCCACAGGTCGGCTATCTCGGGCAGCATCTTTTCTGCCGGCATCATCATCGTGGCGAGAATCTTACATTCGCGGATGTTCTCTTTCCACAGGGCGATGGCCAGCTCATAGTCTTTTCCGTAGTCATCGGCCATCTGCTTCAAGTCGGAGAGCTGGACGCCCCAATTGAGCTTGTATTGCAGGCCTTTGTCGCGCATCGACTTCGATGCGGCGCCATTCATCAGCAGGCGGAACGACTGCTTGATTTGCTTCAGTTTTTCTTGTGTTTCAGGGGACATGGGGATAGGAGTTCAGGAGTTTCAGGAGTTCAGGAGTTTCAGGAGTTCAGGAGTTTTAGGAGTTCAGGAGTTCAGAAGGTTCAGGAGTTCAGGAGTTTCAGGAGCGCAGAAGTTTTAAATTATTAATACTTTCATTTTTCAACTTACAGGGCGGCATAGTCGCGGCTGTAGCGGAGCATTTGTTCGACATAGGTTTCGGTGTAGTCAACGTCTACATCGACGATCTGCCCATCGGTGTTGCGCACCAATGACAACCGCGGGTTGACAAACCCTTTGTACGGTGCCAGGTCGAGGCGCTCGTAGCGCTGCAGTATTTCCTGATGCAGCTGCTGGTCAACACGGATGGCATAACGCTCCACCAGCTGCCGGGCAGCCTCGTAGTCGCCTTCGCTCTTGATGCGCTGCACCTCAGCCAGAAGTTCGGCAATGAGCCTACGCAGCTGTTGGTAGTCGTTGATGAGCAGGAATGTTTTCCCTTGTCGCTCAACCAGTTGCATCACGTTGTCGCCCCTACCCTGCTCCAGGCACCAGTGGGCTATCAGCGAGCGGTTGCGCATGTGGGCCTCCTCAATCTGATGACCAGGTTTGATGCGCGTCAGCTGCGTCAGCAACCCATTCATCATGTAGGTGTAGTACTGACTCTTGTAGGCTTCGCCATCGGGTGTCAGTCCCAACTGCACCAACTTCTCGTCGGCGATATAGTAGAGTCCGAACAGGTCGGCGCGCGCTTCTTCTATCGTATTGCCATAGGCTTTCAGCGCATCGGGGTCCACTCCGGGCAACAGCTGCCCGCTCCCATGCCCGAGACATTCGTGCAGGTCGGTGTGGAGGTCGTCGCAGAGGTCGCCATACTGGTTGATGAGGCTGATGGTAGGCTCGTCGACGACGAACTCCTCGCGGAACCCGTTGCCCCTTGCGGCCTTGTTGTAGGCGTCGGTAAGGTTGCCGATGGTGACACTCTTGCTACCGTGCTCAGCACGAATCCAGTCGGCATTGGGCAGATTGATGCCGATGGCCGTAGAGGGATACTCGTCGCCACCAAGCATCGCGGCACACACCACGTTGGCCGTTACCCCCTTGACGACGGGCTTCTTGAACCGGCTGTCTACGGGCGAATGATCTTCAAACCACTGGGCATTCTCGCTGATGAGCTGCGTGCGTCGGGTGGCCTCGAGGTCTTTATATTCCACGATGCCCTCCCACGAGCCTTTCATCCCCAGCGGGTCTTCGTAGACCTCGATGAACCCGTTGACGAAGTCGATGCGCGACTGCTTCTCCTCGACCCACTCTATGCAATAGCGGTTGAACAGGCGCAAGTCGCCCGTCTTGTAGTATTCCGTGAGCATGCGGATATAGTCGGCCTGCTGCTCGTTGTCGGCATAGCCGACGGCCTTCTCCAGCCAGCCCACAATCTGCTGCAGGGCCTTGCCGTAGCGGCCGCCCACTCGCCACACATCCTCCCTGATCTGGTCCCCCAGCTTCACGAGCGTTGAGTTCAGTCCGTAGGAGACAGGCTCCGGGTCGTCAGCCGCCCGGCTTTTCATCTCTGCATAGAAGGCCTCAGCTTCGGCCTGCGACACACCGTCGTAGAAGTTGACAGCCGATGTGGCGACAATATCGTCGCCGTCGGCCTTGTTCACCCTTTTGGCCATCACCGCAGGGTTGAAGATGGCAGGGAAGATCTCCTCGCACAGGTCGTCGACGGTCTGCCCCGGGCTCAACGGCACCCGGTCGGCCGGAATCTCATGCAGGCACTTGCGCAGGAATGCGTCAGAAAAGTCAGGGCTGAACTTCTCCGAGCCATAGTGGTGATGGATACCATTCGAGAACCACACGCGTTTGAGATAGGTGGTCAGCGCCTCATACTCATCCCTCGCGCGCGTATCCTTAATATATATATATAGTGCCTCGAGTGTTTTTCTTATCTTCAGGTTATATTTACCAAACTGGTCGAACGTTACGTCGCGCCCCCAGAGGGTAGCTTCCGACAGGCAGTAGACCAACATTTTCTGTCGCAGCGTGAGGTTTTCGAAACCGTCGAGCCGATAGCGCAGTATTTCGATATCGGCAAACCGCTCGCCAGCTTTGTAGCAGAATGATGATGGGTTCATGATTGATCGTCTTTCTTTGATTTTCTTCCACGCTTCTTCTTCGGCTTCGGTTCGGGTGGAAGCTTGGCCAGGCTTTCCAACTTAAACTCGCGCGGTGTCATACCGACGAACTTGTAGAACGAGGCATAGAACGACTGTCTGTTGGCAAAGCCCACGATGTCGCTGATCTCCTCCATGTTGAGTTTCGAATAGCGCCTGTCCGACAGCAACGACATCGCCTCGTCAACACGAAACTTGTTGACGAACGTGGTGTAGTTGACGTGGAAGCGCACGTTCACCACGGCAGAGATATAGCGCGTGTTTGTTCCAAGGTCTTCAGCGAGCCTTCGCGCGGAATAATCTTTGTCCTTATATTTCTGCTGAATCAAGACCATGTCGAGAATTCTCTCCTTGAGCTCGTCCATCAGCAATGGGTTCACCAAACTGCGGTATGCAGCGTCTTTTTCCCTCTTCTCCGTTAAGTTGTATTTAGCCATTGGCGTATAATTAATAGTCCAGAAATAAATAGTTGGTGCAAATATACGAATAATTCTGAAAAAAACAAATAGAACAAAGCACTTTTTTACGAAAATCTATCATTTTTTTACGTATCAATCACTTTTTAAGTATAATATCAGTTAAAAATTTTGCCAGTTGAAAGAATTGTAGTAATTTTGCAGCCGATTAGTCCGTGGAGGCTCAAACAAGCGGCGGCACGTTGCCTGCCCGCCTCGCGGAGAAACCCGTTTTCAAATAATTCAAATGTACGCAATTGTAGAAATTAACGGTCAGCAGTTCAAGGCAGAACAGGGAAAGAAGCTGTTCGTCAACCACATCCGCGAGTCGGAAGAGGGCCAGACTGTTGAGTATGACAAGGTGCTGCTCGTCGACAACGACGGTGCCGTCACGGTAGGCACTCCCACCGTAGAGGGAGCGAAAGTAGTGTGTGAAGTTATCAAGCCGCTCGTGAAGGGTGACAAGGTGATTGTCTTCAAGATGAAGCGCCGCAAGGACAGCCGCAAGAAGAAAGGCCATCGCCAGCAGTACACACAAGTGGAAATCAAATCAGTAATCGCTTAATTTAGGAGGACGTAGAAATGGCACATAAAAAAGGTGTAGGTAGTTCGAAGAACGGACGCGAGAGCGCTGCTCAACGACTTGGCGTCAAGATTTGGGGCGGACAGAAGTGCATCGCAGGCAACATCATCGTTCGCCAGCGTGGTACTCACCACAATCCCGGCCGCAACGTCGGTATTGGTAAGGACGACACCCTCTATGCTCTCACCGACGGCATCGTGGAGTTCCACAAGGGTCGTGGCAACAAGAGCACCGTTTCAGTAATACCACAAGAAGCTGAAGCATAAATAACAAAAACAACTTATTCCAAACAAACAACAGAACCGCGGACTGCCCAATGGGAAGTTCGCGGTTCCTGCATTCTGACACAAGGACATGACTTTTTGACAGAAGGACAGAAGAACAAAAGGTTTAGACAGAAGAACAAAAGAACAAAAATCCTTGTCTTTATTGTCCCTGTTGTCTTTGCCCTACTTCATCACCACTTTCTCAACGCGGTCGCCCACCTTCACGATGGCAACGGCACCCTTGCGAAGCGGAGTAGCTATGCGAGCGGCTTGCCGCGTGGTCATTGCCGATGCATGCAAGCGCCCCGTCGTGTCATAGACGTTGACAGGCGTACCCTCCACAGCTCCATCTATGGTTAGCATGCCTCCCTTGCCATTGATGCTAATTGAGTTCGCCTCAATGCTCTTCAAGGAAGTGTGGGAACCTTCCTCAATATGCCAGAAGTCTTTCCAACCCGCTGTTTTCCTGTACTTTTCTATAGTACCCTCTGGTACATACAGCGTAGCGTTGTTGAAAACGTGTAAAGGAAACGTTCTTCTGTTAAATTCTTTTCCAATGATTTCAAATGGATCCTCAATCAAAGAAACCACTTTTGTAAGATTATCGCAATAGAAAGCCAGTTCTCCGATGCTCGTAACACTATTTGGAATCGTGATAGAAGTGAGACTCTGGCAAAATTCGAAGGCAACTCTTCCAATAGACGTCACACTGTTGGGAATAGTGACCGAGATAAGTCCTTTGCAATATTGGAACGCAGCAACACCGATATTCGTCACGCTATTAGGAATGGTAACGGAAATAAGTCCTTCGCAACCACAAAATGTAAAACCTTCAATGCTTGTCACACCATACGGAATGGTCACATTGTTGAGGCTTATACAGTCTGCAAAAGCTTCTTCTCCTATGGTTATCACGCTACCGGGAATGTCCACGTCAGTAAGTTTTAGGCTATAGGCAAATGCTCTTGGTCCGATAGTCGTCACACTATTAGGGATGTTCACGGTGGTGAGATCGAAGCATTGATAAAAAGCACAAGCTTCGATACTTGTCACACTATTAGGAATCGTTACTGAAGTAAGCCCACGACATTGACTAAACGCCCAATTGCCGATGCTTGTCACACGATATTCGGTTCCTTCATACATGAAAGTGGCTGGAATGTCCAGTTCTCCTGTATACTTTTTGGAATTAGTTGTCACTTCAGCAACATTGTTTTCAGCATTCAGGTTGTAGCAGATGCCGTCAATTATCACAGTTTCAGCACTCGCCACTACGGGCAGGAGCATCAGAAAAAATGTTACAATTTGCTTTTTCATCATGAATCAAATTATTTGGGTTATTGTTCTAGACTGCAAATTTAAGAAGAAAAATCGAGAATTACAAGGATTTTACATTATTTATATGCATCATGCATAAAAAACGACTCAAAAAGTAGATAGCCCAAACAACGTGATTCGTATCTCTCAACTCGCCCAGAGTCTTCTGTCTTCCTCCAGGGGTGAACGATTCGTTCACCCCCTTATCCTCCCTCGTTCAGACGAATTTGTCGCTCGACCTATGGTCGCTTGCCAGAGCAAGAATTCGGCTGCTGTGAGTTGGGGATTTCAAATCCCCGTCTCCTTCCTGCGGGCGAATTTCAAATTCACCCGAACGCGTAGGAGAGGCCCCTCGTTCAGTCGGATTTGCAATCCGACTGCTCCGAGTATAAGCATCTGTGATGCGTCTGATGTATCAGTAAGTCAAAGAACTATGCCGAAATGCCTTTCGACACTGCAAAGATACGCAAAAAAAAAGGTGCCTAAAGAACCTTTAGACACCTATAGAGGAATTTCTATAACTC
>CAMORS010000060.1 GCA_946624005.1 uncultured Prevotella sp.
GATAATTGATAATTGACAATTGATAATTGATAATTGACAATTGATAATTGATAATTCTTCATTCTTCATTCTTCATTCCATTGATTCTACATATAGATTGCAATTGTTTCTATGCCTCGTGCGAAGTTTCGCTTCGCCCTGAGCTCAAGGGGAAGCCCGTTGTCGTAGCCAACTACAACGAGGCGGGAGGCGGCATCATCCTGGCGCTGAGCAAAGAAGCCAAGGCGTTAGGGCTGAAACGCGGCAATCCGGTGTTCCAGGTGCGCGAGGTGCTGGAGAAGAATGGCGTCGTCGTGTTCCCTGCCAACCTGCAGAAGTACGTCGACATCTCTAAGCGCATCATGCAGGTGGTGCAAGAACAGGAGATGGTGCAGGCCTTCCACCGCTACAGCATCGACGAGTTCTTCGCTGAGATACCCGAGATGAGCAAGACCGACGCAACCGACTATGTAGCCATCCTGAAAGAGGCCATCGAGCACGGTACGGGCATACCCGTGAGCTGCGGTATCTCCGTGACCTACACCCTTGCAAAGGTGGCCACCTGGTATGCCAAGCGGTTTGCAGGCTACAAGGGCATCTGCGTGCTGCTGCCAGCCGACATCGAGAAGGCGTTGCGCGGTGTTCCCGTTGCCGATGTGTGGGGCGTGGGCTACCGTTCGGCACCGAAGATGGGGCGCATGGGCATCAAGACGGCATGGGACTACTCGCAGAAGCCGCAGGCCTTCATCCAGAAGAGTTTCCGTCTGCCCGGTGTGCGCACATGGATGGAGCTGCGCGGGCAGCATGCCGTTGACATCACGACGCCCCCGAAGCAGCAGAGCATCATGCACTCGCGCACGTTCACCTATATGACCGACAACCGCGAGACGCTCGCTGCCTACATCGCCAACTACACCGTGGCGGCAGCACGCAAGCTGCGCGACCAACACTCGGTGTGCCGATCGGTGACGGTGTTTGTCAATACCAATCGCCATCGCCTGGACCTTCCGCAATACAGCAATGCGGCCACCGTCAGGCTCGCCAACGCCACTGCCGGTACGACAGAACTGGTCAATGCTGCCCAACAGGCCTTCGATAGCGTTTTCCGCGAACACTACCAATACAAACGGGCTGGTGTGGTGTTAGCCGAGATAACCGACGACAGCGCCGTGGAGCAAGATCTCTTCGTGTCTACACGCGACGTAGAGCGGCAACGACGACTGATGGAGGCTACCGACAGCATCAACACTCGCTATGGTATGGACAAGGTGCGCCTGGCAGCTCAGGAGTATCGCCACGAGAATCGTGAGCCAGCCGACCAGATTCGCTTCGAGCCGTTGCGCAACGAAACGACCAATATCGACGACATCATCACTGTTCGATAAAAATTATGCGCATTTTCTCGGCAAAAAAACAAAATTTTCTTTTGTATTTCGTTCGACTTTTCGTAACTTTGCACAATCAAGAAATACTAATCATTCGAATCATTAAAAAATGAAAAAAACATTCCTCACAATCATGATGATCGTCGGAACATGCTTGCTCGCTCCGGCACAAGAGAAACATGAGAGTTGCGGCAACGTCGCAACATGTAGCTACCAGGTAGTTCCGCTGCCACAGTCGGTGACACTCACAAGCGGCGAACCCGTGAAGATCTGCCGCAAGGCAACCATCAGCGTTGCCAACAGCTCGGCCGATATGGAGCGTAACGCTCGCTTCTTGGCCACCTATCTGAAGGAAGCAACCGGACTGGACGTGCCTGTCGGACCGAAGGCGAAAGGACAGTCGGCCATCGTCCTGAAGCTCAATCCGAAAATTGCCCATCCCGAAGGCTATCGCATCACCGTTGCCAAGGGCGATGTCACCATCGAGGGACAAACGCCGCAGGGTGTCTTCTACGGCATTCAGACGCTGCGTAAGTCGCTGCCGATGACGCAAGGACCGGCACTCTTCCCTGCCGTCGTCATCAACGACCAGCCGCGCTTCGGATATCGAGGCATGCACCTCGACGTGTCGCGCCACTTCTTCCCCATCTCGTTTGTGAAGGAGTATCTCGACATGATGGCTCTGCACAACATGAACACCTTCCACTGGCATCTCACCGACGACCAGGGATGGCGCATTGAAATCAAGAAGTATCCTAAGCTGACGACTGTAGGAAGCATGCGTGCCGCAACGGTGCTCGGACGCAACTCGCGCGTCGACGACGGTACACCTCACGGAGGATTCTACACGCAGGAAGAGTGTCGCGAGATTGTGGAATATGCCCGCGAACGCTACATCACCGTCATCCCCGAGATAGACATGCCTGGACACATGCTGGGTGCGCTGAGCGCCTATCCCGAGCTGGGCTGCACGGGCGGACCGTATCATGTGCTGGAGCGCTGGGGCGTGTACGACGATATCCTCTGTGCCGGTAAGGAAGAGGTGTTCACGTTCGTGGAAGACGTGCTGAAGGAGGTGATGGACATCTTCCCCGCAGAATATATCCACATCGGTGGCGACGAGTCGCCTCGCACGCGCTGGAAGGCTTGCGAGCTGTGCCAGAAGCGCATCGCCGACGAGGGTCTCACCGCGAAGAACGGACAGTCGGCCGAGGCTCGTCTGCAGGGCTACTTCACCAAGCGTATCGAGAAGTACATCAACAATCACGGCCGCAAGCTCATCGGATGGGACGAGCTCTTGGAGAGCGACGTCGAGGAGTCGGCCACTATTATGAGCTGGCGCGGTACGAAAGGTGGTATCGAGGCTTCGAAGAAGGGACACGACGTCATCATGACGCCCGTTGGCTACTGCTACTTCGACTATTATCAAACCGAGAACCACAACTGGGGTGAGCCGATGTCTTTCGACGGCACGGTGACCATCGAGAAGACCTATTCGTTCAATCCGGCTCCGCCGACGCTCAGCGCTGAGGCACAGAAGCATATCATCGGCGTGCAGGCCAACCTCTGGACAGAGTATATCCCCTATACCACACAAGCCGAATATCAGGTGCTGCCGCGCATGGGAGCCCTGTCGGAAGTGCAGTGGATGGAACCCCAGCAGAAAGACTTTGCGTCGTTTGTTGAGCGTAGCCAGTCGCTCCTCCGTTGGTATAAGCACTACGGATGGCGCTATGCAACGCACATCTACAGATAATTTTCTCGAAGGTACGGAGGTACGTGGTAGCTCGAAAAAATCAGAAAGACTCACGAAGCAGGCGGTCTATCTCTAAGAACTCCTTGCCCATATTGAGGTTGAGGTAGATGTTGTAAAGGGCGGCCGCCCACTTCTCTTTGTCTTCGGGACATAGCTCACGGTAGCGCTCCATATACGGACGCGCCTTCCGATAATAAGCCTGCAGGAGTTCACGCTTCTTGGCAGGCTTTTTTGTTGTTTCCTTCTCTGTCTCGAAAGCCATATTGAGGTAGGCAACGCCAGCATTGTAGTAGGCATCGGCCATCTCAGGATTCCGGCTGATGATAGTGTCGCAGACGACGATGCACGGCTCATACTGGCCCATATTGAGCAGCTGTGTGCTCTTGGCAAAGAGGAAGAGCTCGCTGGTGTCGTTCTTCTCCAAGGCCTGGTTGACCACCTCCATCGCCAGATCGGGACGGTTGCGCTTGTTGTAATAGTCCATCAACTTGGAGAAGAAATAAGGCGACTCGCTGAAGCTGTTGATGCCGTCGGTCAGCGTCCGTTCATACTGTGCCATATCCTGTTGACGCAGAAAGGTTTCGGCCAGATATTGCAACGTATATTCCAGATGAGTGGAGTCTTTCCGTGCCATTTCGGCATAGCGCAGAACGAGCGAGTCGTTGCCCAGTTTGTAGCCGGCATAGGTTGCCCAGTAGGCAGCAATGGGGCTTTCCTTGTAGTCCATAGCCGAGAAGAGCGGTTGTTTGGCACACTCGATATAGAGCTCGTTGAAGCGGAAAGCCTCCTGATAGTTCTGCTTACGCATGAAGAACGAGGCAGCGCTACGCAGGTTTTTGCGGTAGGTGTTGAGATAGTTGGCATAGAACTGCCTGTGCTTGGGCTTCGACTGTTTCGCTTCGGCAATGTGCGAATCGACGGAGTCGAGCCTCTCACAAGCTGTGAAGAGTCGGTAGAGAATGGCAAAGACATTGGCTGTATCAACCTTCTGCCTGAGATACATCTTCTCGTTCTGCTCTTCGTATTGTTTGCGGAGAGCGTCGCAGAGCGTCAGATGGATTTTCAGATTCTCTTGGTTGATACTGTCTTTCAGCAGGTTGCGCATGAGCGTCTCTGCCTTGTCAAAGTTTTTGCCACTCTTTATAATAGTCCGTGCCTGAGCTATCTCTTTCTTTTGAGCGTTCAGGCACGGTACTAAGATTATCAAGAGAAGCGTCGTCATCACGATTCGCCTCATTTTTCTATTTTTTATTTATTACGAATTACAGAATTATTCTAAAATCCGAAAATTCGTTATGATTCCTTCCTATCACGAATTACAGAATCAGAGAAATAATTCTTTCATTCTGCAATTCGTGATAAGAAAAAGAACTCGGGATTATTGCTCGGCTTCGGCTGCCTTGGTGCGCGGGTCGTCGGCACCATAGAGCTGGCTGTAGGCACTGAAGCGGCTGTAGCCCCAGTTGCTCACTTCCTTGTTCGGGTCGAGAGCCTTAGCGCGGTCGTAGTGCTCAACGGCTTCCTGATAGTACTTCTTTGCACCATCGGGATTTGCCTCCACCTGAGCCATAGCCACGCAGCAAGCACCGATATAGGTGTGGAGCACGGCGTTGTCGTCCTTCACGGCGACGGCACGCTTCAGATAGTTGAGAGCATCTTCCACCTTGTCGTCGCGCATGCAGGCGATACCCATATCAGCAAGAGCTACGAAGTTGTTGGGGTCTTTGTCAAGCACGCCCTTGAGGAAATCCTTAGCCTTCTCAGCCTCACCGAGATACGAATAGGTGTTGTAGATGTTCTCCAGGATCACCTCGTTCTGCGGGTTCTGCTCATGAAGCTCAAGCAGTTTGTTGACGTAGTTGACAGAGTCCTCTCGGGTCTTCAGTCCGTCCTGCAGGATGAGCACGCTTAGACTCAGCGCATCGTTGCGCTCTTCAGGATCCTGCATGGCTACCTTGCAATAGCGCGAAGCACGCTCCATATCCTTGCTCTGATAGGCATAGATAGCAGCGAAGCGAGCCACCTGACCCATGAAGCCAGCCTGCTGTGTGCGGTCGATATTGGCGAAGAGCGGATTGATGTCGCTGTCGACGAATGTTCCCCAGTACTTCAGCACCTCGGCGGCACCCTTTTCCTCTGTGGCAGCATCCTGTCCGGCATTGACCAGAGCGAGACGTGCGCCAAGCACACGGTCCACATTCTTGGCAAACTTCGGCTTGATCTGTCCCTTGGCGTTGGGCAGCTGGTCGTATTTGTAGCACTCCATAGCGCTCACCACTGCGTTGTAGGCAGCTTCGTTCATGCCCTCTTTGTCGTAGGGATCGTTCTTCTGCATGGCCTGGTTGAGCTGTTCGATGCTACTCTCTTTGTTGAACTTGTCGAGAGCGAGGTCAACAAGCTTGTTGTAGGCAGCGGCTTTCTCGTCGTTGCTCAAGCTCTGAAGGTTAGAGTTCAGGAGGCCGAGAGCTTCCTGATAGTTCTTCATACCCTTGATCTGCTTAGCTACAGCAGGGTTCTGAGCACTGGCTGAAACAGCAATCATAGCGGCGGCAGCCATCAACATCATCTTTTTCATAAGCTTAATAAATTATTGTTGTTTGACATTTATTTCTATAGGAGTTCAGACGAATGACGAATCGCTCGTCTTGCATCCATTTTTCCTTTCTGACTAATCCTTACGGAAAAGGTTTAATCGCCGAAGTCTACTACGGGAGCATCGTCGTCGTCGACAGGGTTGTCGTCAGCTTCAGTCTCCACGGCAGGCTCTTCGCTGGCAGGAGCGGCAACGTCGCGGCGAATGGTGTCCGATTTCTGTGCATATTCCTCACGGCTCTTCTGTTCGACGAGAGCTTCCAGTTCGGAGCTCATCACCTTGCAGACGCTGGCTATCACCTCGTTCTTCTTCGTCAGATTGATGAGTCGTACGCCTTGTGTGGCACGTCCCATCACACGGCATTCGTCTACTGCCAGGCGGATGACGACACCACTCTTGTTGATAATCATCAGGTCGTTCTCGTCGGTCACGTTCTTGATGGCTACCAAGCGGCCCGTCTTGTCGGTGATGTTGAGCGTCTTAACGCCCTTCGTGCCACGGTTGGTCACGCGGTAGTCTTCCACCTGCGAGCGCTTACCGTAACCGTTCTCGCTGACCACCATGATGGTTTCCTGTTCGGGATTGTTCACCACGACCATTCCGACGACGGCATCGTCGGCTCCTTCGAGGCGCATACCACGCACACCCGTTGCCACACGACCCATCGTGCGTACACGATTCTCATGGAACCTGACGGCATAGCCATTGCGGCTGGCCATCACCAGTTCGTTCTCACCGTTGGTCAGACGAACGTCTACCACCTCGTCGCCTTCCAGGATATTGATGGCGTTCACACCATTGGCACGCGGACGCGAGTAGGCTTCCAGGCAGGTCTTCTTGATGATGCCATTCTTCGTGGCGAAGACAACATAATGGCTATTGATAAACTCTTGATTTTCAAGGCCACGGCCACGCAGACGCAAGATGTTGTTCACCGAGTCGTCGGGATCGATATTGAGCATATTCTGGATAGCGCGTCCCTTCGAATTGCGGTCGCCTTCAGGCAGCTCATAGCACTTCAGCCAGTAGCAACGTCCCTTCTTCGTGAAGAAGAGCATCGTCTGGTGCATAGTGGCGGGATAGATATACTGTGTGAAGTCGTTGTCGCGGGTGCGTGCTCCCTTCGAGCCAACGCCACCACGGGCTTGCTCGCGGAACTCTGAGAGCGGTGTGCGCTTGATGTAGCCCAGATGGCTCACGGTGATGACAACGGGGTCGTTGGGATAGAAGTCCTCGGCATTGAACTCATGCTCGTCGGGTACAATCTGCGTGCGGCGCTCGTCGCCATACTTCTCTTTCACCTCTTGCAGCTCTTCCTTCATCACCTGCTTGCAGCGCTCGGGATTATCGAGAATCTCCTGCAGGTCAGCAATGAGCTTCTGTAGGTCGTCGTATTCCTGATGGAGCTGGTCGACACGTAGTCCGGTGAGCTGGCTCAGGCGCATATCTACGATGGCCTTCGACTGCGGTTCATCCAGGTTGAAGCGTTGCTCCAGGTTGCGCTGGGCGTCGCTGGGTGTCTTCGAATTGCGGATGATGTGTACCACCTCGTCGATGTTGTTCACAGCGATGATCAATCCTTCGAGGATGTGAGCGCGCTCCTGTGCTTTCTTCAGGTCGAACTTCGTGCGGCGGATGGTTACGTCGTGACGGTGCTCAACGAAATATTTCACGCATTCCTTCAGCGAAAGCAGGCGCGGACGTCCTTTCACCAGAGCGATGCAATTCACTGAGAATGCGCTCTGTAGGGCTGTCATCTTGAACAGCTTGTTAAGGATGACGTTGGCATTGGCATCGCGCTTCACGTCGATGACGATACGCATGCCCTGACGGCCCGATTCGTCGTTGGCGTTGGAGATGCCTTCGAGCTTGCCATCCTTGACGAGGTCGGCGATATACTCGATGAGCTGAGCCTTGTTTACGCCGTAGGGAATCTCGGTGATGACAATCTTGTCGTGCGTGTCGTGGCTCTCAATCTCAGCCTTGGCACGCATGACGATGCGTCCGCGACCAGTCTCGTAGGCATCCTTCACACCTTGCAGACCGTAGATATAAGCACCCGTCGGAAAGTCGGGAGCCTGGATATACTGCATCAGCCCGTCGGTGTCGATGTCGGGGTTGTCGATATAGGCGCAGCAGCCGTCAATCACCTCACCGAGGTTGTGTGTGGGAATGTTCGTTGCCATACCTACGGCGATACCGTTACCACCGTTGACCAGCAGGTTGGGCACCTTCGTAGGCATCACGCTGGGTTCGGTGAGCGAGTCGTCGAAGTTGTTCACCATGTCCACCGTATCCTTCTCGAGGTCGTCCATGATGTGCTCGCCCATCTTCGAGAGTCGGCACTCGGTATATCGCATGGCAGCCGCCGAGTCGCCGTCGACCGATCCGAAGTTGCCTTGTCCGTCGACGAGCGTGTAGCGCATATTCCAGTCTTGTGCCATACGGACAAGCGCTCCATAGACGGAGCTGTCGCCGTGGGGATGATACTTACCGAGCACCTCACCCACTACGCGCGCGCATTTCTTATAAGGTTTGTCGCTGGTGTTGCCGATGCCGGCCATACCATAGAGGATGCGGCGGTGGACGGGCTTGAAGCCGTCGCGCACATCAGGAAGGGCACGAGCCACGATGACCGACATCGAATAGTCGATGTAGGAGGACTTCATCTCCTCCTCGATGTTGATTTTGATGATTCTGTCGTTGTCGATGGTCTGTGTGCCATCGAAGTTCTGGTTGTCGTCCATTGAATGTTCTGATATTGTTAATTTGTCTGAATTTTCCGTTTAAGGGCATTTAGAGGCCCATGGCGCGTTTTTTAACGCTTTTATAAAACCATGCAAAAGTACTCTTTTTTTTGCAACCGCACAAATAAAACAACAAAACTTCCCACCTTTTTAATATATTTAAGACAGATAGAGTTGCTTTATTGCAGTTGACCAGAATTGTGTCCAGTATTTGGTCATCTGCCTACCAGACATCAATGACATTTTGGTACAAAAAGAGAGCGGTGCCACAGAAGATGCACCGCTCCCCAAACTAATAAAAGATATAAAAAGAGATGTAAGTGTTGCCTGATTCTTAGAATACATGTAAGCCGAGGAACACCATCAGTCCGTTCATCAGAATCCAGAAGATGGCAAACGGCATTGTCTTGCGCATGATGTCACCATCCTGTCCCTCCATATCGCAGGCAGCCGTAGCGATGGCGATACTCTGCGGCGAGAGCAGCTTTCCTCCCTCCGAACCGGCACAGTTGGCAGCAGCCAGCCAGTTGGTTTCATTGCCCGGCACACCGAAGAAGGTGGCATCGTTGACCAGTCCGAGCTGGTTGGCGGCAGCAGCCTGCAGCTTGCCGAAGAGGATGTTGGCCGATGTGGCGCTACCCGTGACGAATGTTCCGATGGAGCCGATAAGCGGGGCGAAGAAGGGGAAGGCCTTTCCCGTCAGCGCTACCAGACCGGTGGCGATGGCGAGAGTCATGCCGGTGTTGTTCATCAGCATAGCCAAAGCCACGAGGCAGCAGATGGTGATGGCCGTCTTCTGCAGATTGATGGTGGTCTTGGCGAGCATCTTCATCAGTTTGCCGAAGCTCAGGCCTTGAATCATACCGCCGATGATGGCACCGAGGAAGATCATCAGTCCGGCGTTGGAGAGCCATCCGAAGGAGAAGGTGTTGCCCACGACGGGCATGTCGAACTTCGTGACGAGCGTCGACTTCAGCAGTTCGCTGATGGGCGGCACAATCTTCGACGAGATGAGGATGAAGAAGATAATCAGACCGTAGACACTCCAGGCGCGCAGCGTCTTAGCCATTCCGAAGCGTTTCTTCTCTACATGCACGGTGTCGGCCTCGCTCTCCTTGCCGATGAACAGCTTGTTGTAGATGAGCATCGCGATGATGGCTGCCACAGAGCCGAGGATAGCTGGCGTCTCCGGACCGAGGAAGTGGGCGCAGCAGAACTGCACGATGATGGAGAAGGTACCTACGAAGAGGGCGATGCAGATGTTCTTCACAATCTTCGTGCGGTCGGTCATCATCAGGATGAGGAAGGGCGTGATGTAGAACATCAGCGACAGCTGGACGATGATGAACGTAGCTACCTCGCAGAGCATCTCGGGCGATGCCGTTCCGTCGGCCACCTGATTGGCCAGCGTCGTTGCGGGCAGACCGACGGCACCGAAGCCTACAGCCACTGTATTGGCCACCAGACAGATGACGGCCGAGAACATTGGCTTGAATCCCAGTCCGATGAGAATGGCTGCCGGGATGGCCACAGCTGTACCGAAGCCTGCCATACCTTCAAGCACACCACCGAAGCCCCACGTCAGTAGCAGCACGAGCAGTCCCTTATCGGCTGTGAGCTGGATAAACTGCGTCTTGATGGTCTCTATCTCCTTCGTCTCGCAGAGGATGTTATAGCTGAAGATAGCACAAATAATAATAAGAATAATAGGGAAGCAGGCCTTGAGGAAGCCCTCAATGACCGACCAGAAGGTGACACCATAGATGGAGGACTCGGCATACTTCTCGGGCACGATGCCCAAAGCGGGAGCCACGAAGAGGGCCAGCACGATGGTGACAACGAGTGTTGCTAACGCGCTCTTCCAACCGGGAACCTTGAATCCCATCATCAACACGAAGAGCAGTACAATTGGAATAACTGAAATAATTGCTGCCATAAGCTAATAGATTTTTTATAAGTTGATTTTGTAGTTTGTTGTCTATTTCCGCTGCACCTTTCTCTTTCGAGATTTGGTTTTATGGCTGCGAAAGTACGAAAAAAATGGCAATGTTGTGTCATTTATTATGTAAAAAAAACATAAATGTGTCAATTTTTATTGCTGCGTGCTATATTTTTGTTATCTTTGCGACGCAAAACAAATCAAAACGTAACAACATCTACAACCTATGGCAAATCAAGAAATCCAAACCAGCGAGAATGTAAAAGCCAGCATCAACGACAGACAGATAGCTGCTTTCAAGGAAGAATTGTTGAAAAGTATACCCGCAGAGCGCGTCTATACCGACGAGCTGCGCACGCTGGCATGGGGAACCGATGCCGGCTTCTATCGCTATACGCCACGCATGGTGGTACGCAGCGACAACGAGAGCGAAGTGTCGACCATCCTGCGGCTATGTCGCAAGCATCAGGTGCCCTTCACCTTCCGTGCTGCCGGAACATCGCTCTCTGGGCAGAGTGTGAGCGACTCGGTGCTCATCGTAGCCGGGAAGCATTGGGAAAAGTATGAGGTGGAAGGTGACAGCATCCGCTTGCAGCCGGGCATCGTGGGTGCGCGTGTCAACGAGATACTGAAGCCCTACGGTCGCGTCTTCCCGCCCGATCCTGCAAGCATCGGTTCGGCTATGGTGGGCGGTATCGTCTGCAACAACGCCTCGGGCATGAACTGTGGTGTCCACGCCAACAGCGACCGTATGATGGAGAGTGCGCGCATCATCCTCACCGACGGCACCATCGTCGATACCGCCGACGAGAAGAGCCGCGAGGAGTTCCGACAGACGCACCCCGACTTCATCCGTAAGATAGAACAGCTGCGCGACCGTGTACGGGCCGACGAAGAGCTGGTGGCACGCATTCGGAAGAAATACAGCATCAAGAACGTCACCGGACTCAACCTGCGTCCCCTCGTCGCCTACGACGATCCGTTCGAAATCATGGCCCACTCGATGGTGGGCTCGGAAGGTACGTTGGCCTTCCTCTCGGAGGTGAAGATGAAGACGCTGCGCGACTATCCCTTCAAGGCTTCAGCGATGGTCTATTTCATGACGATGAAAGAAAGCTGCGAGGCCGTTGTGGCCATGAAGAAACTGCTTGCCGGCGACGACGATCTGCAGATGAGCGCCGAGCGACTGATGGTGAAGAGTGCCGAGATGCTCGACTACAAGTCGCTCAGTTCGGTCGACGATCCTGTCTACCTGCAGTATCAGAAGGATGTCGATGCCGGTAAGATAGAAGGAGTCGCACCAGGTGACTATCACAACCTGACGGCCATCCTCACCGAGACGAAAGGCATCACGCACGAGCAGTTGCTCCAGAAGATAGAAAGCATCAAAGAGTGTCTCTCGCAGTTCCGACTGTACATCCCCGCAGAGTTTACTGAAGATCCTGCCGTCTACGGCAAGTACTGGGCCATCCGCTCGGGCATCTTCCCCTCGGTGGGCGGTACACGTCCCGTCGGCACCTCTTGTCTCATCGAGGATGTGGCCTTCCCCATCGAGAGTCTGCCCGAGGCAACGGTGAAGCTGCAACGCCTGATTGCCGATCATGGCTACGACGATGCCTGCATCTATGGTCATGCCTTCGAGGGCAACTACCACTTCATCCTCAACCAGAGCTTCAGCAGCCAGAGCGAGGTAGACCGCTATGCCGAGATGATGCGCGATGTAGCCCGACTGGTGGTCGAAGAGTACGACGGGTCGCTCAAGGCGGAACATGGCACCGGACGCAATATGGCTCCCTTTGTGCGCTACGAATGGGGCGACAAAGCCTACGAGGCGATGAAGGAACTGAAACAGATATTCGACCCCGATGGTCTGCTCAACCAGGGCGTCATCTTCAACGACGATCCCGAGTGCTTCATCAAGTGCCTCAAGCCGCTGCCTGTTCTCGACTTCGACTTCGACAGCGTGCCCGACAAGGAGTTCCCGCATCTGAAGTCGACAGCGCGGGAAACCATCGAGGCCGTCAAGCGTGCCAACAAGTGCATCGAGTGCGGTTTCTGCGAGGTCAACTGCATGTCGTGCGGACTGACGCTCTCATCGCGTATGCGTATCGCCGTTCAGCGTGAGATACGCCACCTGGTGTCTACGGGCGAGAATCCTCAGCGCTTGGCAACGCTGAAACGGCAGTATCGCTACTACGGCGATGCCACCTGTGCCGCCGACGGACTCTGCTCCACTTCCTGCCCGATGAAGATCAACACGGGCGAACTGACGCACCTCATCCGACAGATGAATATGAACGAAAACAAGATGGGCTACCGACTGGGAGAGTTTTCTGCCAACCACATGGCGGGCATCAAGTCGGGACTGCGTGTTGTGCTCGATGTGGCCAACCTCGGGCATACCGTCTTGGGATCTTCGCTCATGACCTCCGTCTGCAACGGCATGAACAAATTAGGGCTGCCCCTCTGGACTACCGCGATGCCTAAAGCCATCCGTCAACCGTCAAACGTTGAACATCAACCTTCCGAAGGAACACATCAACCTTCAAACTTCAATCCTCAACCTTCGAAAGTTGTCTACTTTCCCTCGTGCATCAACCAGACGATGGGCTTAGCGAAGGGGGCACCCGTCAAGAACTCGCTCGTCGACGAGACTTGCCAGCTGCTCAACAAGGCGGGCTACGAGGTGATCTTCCCAGAAGGCATGAAGCGTATGTGCTGCGGACAGATATGGGAGAGCAAGGGTATGCTCGACATCGCCGACCGTAAGAGTGCCGAACTGGAGGAAGCGCTCTGGCGGGCCTCCAACGAGGGGCAATATCCGGTGTTGTGCGACCAGAGTCCCTGTCTGCATCGCATGAAGAAGGTGATGACGCGCCTCAAGCTCTACGAACCGGCGGAGTTTATCATGACTTTCCTGAAAGACAGGCTCGATTTCCATCCCATCGACCGACGGGTGGCCCTGCATCTCACCTGCTCCACTCGCGAGATGGGTGTCTCCGAACATCTCGTTGCTTTGGCACGGCTCTGCACGCCCAACGTCTTCTTGCCCGAGGGTGTGGGTTGTTGTGGCTTTGCCGGCGACCGTGGCTTCACTTATCCCGAAGTGAACCGCTATGCGTTGCGTAAGCTGCGGCCCCAGATAGCCGAGCAACATATCGAGGTGGGCTATTCCAACAGTCGCACGTGCGAGATAGGACTGCAGACTAACTCGGGCATCCCCTACATGAGCATCGTCTATCTCGTCAACGAATGCACCACCGGTAAACAGCAGCGGACAAACACGGATTGACACGTAGAGCAACGGACTAACACGGATTGACATGCAGAGCAACGGCCGGACACGGATTGACACATAAAGCAACGGACTATCACGGATTGACACGGAAGATACTGCATGTGGAAAAGTTTGGCATGACTTTTGATGAAAAAGCCATCAGAATCATGTCAAAACAATAATTATACAATTATGCAGAAAGGTAACATCGGGGTTACGACTGAGAACATCTTCCCCGTTATCAAAAAGTTTCTCTATTCCGATCATGAGATATTTCTCCGTGAGATGGTCTCCAACGCTATCGACGCTACGCAGAAGCTCAAGACACTGGCCGACCGTGGCGATTTCAAGGGCGAGCTGGGCGACCTCAGCGTTCGCATCAAGCTCGACGAGAAGGCCGGCACACTCACCATCAGCGACCGAGGCATCGGTATGACCGAAGAGGAAATCAATAAGTATATCAACCAGATAGCCTTCTCGGGCGTTACCGACTTCCTCGACAAATACAAGGACAACGCCAATGCCATCATCGGCCACTTCGGACTGGGTTTCTACTCTTCGTTCATGGTGTCGAAGAAGGTAGAGATCGTAACACGCAGCTATCAAGACGGCGCCAAGGCTGTGAAATGGTCGTGCGACGGCAGTCCGGAGTTCACCATCGAAGATGCTGAGCGCGACGACCGCGGTTCGGACATCATCCTATACATCGACGACGACTGTAAGGAGTTCCTCGAAAAACAGAAGATAGAAGAACTGCTGCAGAAGTACTGCAAGTTCCTCCCCGTGCCCGTCGTCTTCGGAAAGAAGCAGGAGTGGAAAGATGGCAAGATGCAGGACACCGACCAGGACAACGTCATCAACGACGTGGAGCCTCTCTGGACGAAGACGCCTTCTACGCTGAAGGACGACGACTACAAGCAGTTCTACCGCACGCTCTATCCTATGCAGGATGAGCCGCTCTTCTGGATTCACCTCAATGTAGACTATCCCTTCAACCTCACGGGTATCCTCTACTTCCCTCGCATCAAGCAGAACATCGAGCTGCAGCGCAACAAGATACAGCTCTACTGCAACCAAGTGTTCGTCACCGACCAGGTGGAAGGCATCGTTCCTGACTTCCTCACCCTACTCCACGGTGTCATCGATTCGCCGGACATCCCGCTGAACGTGAGCCGTAGCTACCTGCAGAGCGACCGCGACGTGAAGAAAATCTCTACCTATATCACGAAGAAGGTGGCCGACCGCCTGCAGAGCATCTTCAAGGAGAACCGCAAGGAGTATGAGGAGAAATGGGACGACCTGAAGCTCTTCATCCACTATGGCATGCTGACGCAGGAAGACTTCTACGACCGCGCCAAGGATTTCGCCCTCTTCAAGGATGTCGACGGCAAGCACTACACCTACGACGAATACCGCACGCTCATCAAGGACAACCAGACCGACAAGGAGGGACAGCTCGTCTATCTCTACGCCACCGACAAGGAGGAGCAGTATAGCTTCGTCGAGGCTGCACGGGCCAAGGGTTACAGCGTGCTGTTGTTCGACGGACAACTGGATGTTCCGACGGTGTCGATGTTCGAACAGAAGTTCGAGAAGAGCCGCTTCACGCGTGTCGATGCCGACGTTATCGACCGTCTCATACTCAAGGAAGATGCCAAGAAGGAAGAGCTGCCGCTGGCAGAGCGTGACAATTTGTCAGCCGCTTTCAAGTCGCAACTGCCACCGATGGACAAGGCCGACTTCTTCGTCGAGGTGAAGGCTCTGGGCGAGCAGGCTTCGCCAGTGGTCATCACGCAGAGCGAGTATATGCGCCGAATGAAGGACATGAGCCGCTACCAGCCGGGTATGTCGTTCTACGCCCAGATGCCCGACAGCTATCAACTGATGCTCAATAGCGACCATCCGCTCATCAAGCGCGTCCTTGACGACGAGACAACGCAATGCGCCGAAAAGCTGAAGCCCATCGACAGCGAGATAAAGGGCTTGGAGGCTCGTCTGGCTGTACTCCGTCAGGAGGAAGAAAAGAAGAAGCCAGAAGAGATCACGCAGGCTGAGAAAGACGACAAGTCGAAGACGCAGTCTGACATTGACCATCAGAAAGATCTGCGCCGTCAGGTCATCGCCGACTATGCCAAGGGCAACAACATCATCCACCAGCTCATCGACCTGGCTCTCCTCCAGAACGGTATGCTCAAGGGTGCCGCCCTCGATGCCTTCCTCAAGCGCAGTGTAGAGCTGATCAAGTAATTTCTTTTCAATAGAACACAAAGAGACTATTTTCTATAGAATACAAAGACGCAGAGACACAGAGCGCTTGATTTTTTTGCAACCATGCAACGCAATCAACCTCTGTATCTCTGCATTTTTTATCAATTTTTTATCTTCAACCGCTGATGGCTATTTCACCACTACCTTCCGCGTCGTGCCGTCAGCCAGGCGGATGATGTTCAGACCTTTCTGTATCTTATTCTGCTTGCGACCACTCATGTCGTAAATTGCCTCTGTAGGCTGACAATGAACAGCAGTTTCTATGTCCGTAAGCATTCGTTGAAATACACGTTGTAGCAGTTGTAGTTTCGTTGTACCTTTGC
>CAMORS010000061.1 GCA_946624005.1 uncultured Prevotella sp.
TGCGCTTCTTATGCGCTGTTGCGACGCTAGGAAGCGTCGCCTCCTACGTTGCCTCCTATGTGCTGATATTAAGGGACACGCTTTCTACTTACCGCCCAAAATGGTGAGGTGTTTGGTGAGGTGTTTGGTGAGATGTTATGAGAACACCTCACCAATCAAAAGGCGCGCCTACAAAGGCTTTCTGCCCGTTTTGGTGAGGTGTTGGAGGTTTACTTGACGAAACTTTTTCGTTTCAGAGTGATGGTGTTTTTATACTCGTGAGTGTTGGTCAATTCAATTGTCAGTATACCGACTTCTTTCAGCTAAAAGACGCGTGGGTCTATGATTAGTTGCTTGGGGGGTCATAAGGGTGAAATTCTATCTCTTTGGAATAGACAATGCGCGAATCTCTCATCACCTTAGCCCGGATGGTGTTATATGGATTGTAATTCTTTTTTCCTGACCACCTCCTTTTCAGGTCACTATTGTAGCGATATGATCTTTTGTGGAACTGAACGGGATATAGCGTGACTTGCCCCAGACCTTGTTGTAGATAAGCGACTGACTCTTCCAGCAAGATGTCTTCTTCCGGACTTTCGGGGATTGGAGTTAAATCTGTAAAAGTCACTCGCTGCCCAATACTTTGGGTTGTGCCTTCAATCCAGCCGTTTTCATCAGCATTATCTGAATCGTATATCCATTCTTCTCCTTTTACGAGCTCAAACTCCACGATGTCGTCCTTGCGCAGGCCATGCAGCACGAATGTCCCCTGCTCTCCAAAAGCATGGTATTTGTTAGGACCATAGGGGTGATATTCGTCACGCCATTCTAAGTCGGAACCTTCTAAACTGAGAGGATAGTCTCTGCGAACCGTAATCTCATTACCCCATGCCGGAACATCGTAACCCAGCACCCGAATGACAGGAACCACGCTGTAGTTGCCATCGGCCAGATCGACCTGACAGTTGAGCTGGTCGGTGGTGTTGTTAAGCCCATATAGGAAAGTCCCTGGAGCTTCCGGATTGTAGTTGGCGTAGTTGCGCGAATAAAGCCTCTTCTGTTCGTCGTAGGCAGCAATACCCACATAGAAGGGAAGGCTCTTGCCTCGGGGGAACACATTAACATGAGCCGTTCCCCACACGCTTTCATCGATTTTCTCCAATACCGATGTTTCGAAACTTGGAAATACGGTGAGGTCTTCACGACCCGAAGCCGCCTCGCCCTCGAACACCTTGAACTCTTCTTCGTACTGCGTTCCTGTGCTGAACTTGGCGGTAGCCTCAAAGGCAGCGGCCACCTGGGCAAAGCTCACCTTCGAGTTGGCCAGCGTGTTGTAGGCATCGCCCTTTGCCAACGATTCTGCATCGAGGGCGAACGAAGCCGACAGCTTCGGTCCCACGAAGACGTCTACTCCCGTGCTGCACCAGAATATCTTCTTGGCCCAGCTGTTGGTCTCGATATTGAAGGGGAAATGCGTGCCTGCCTGGACGGAGCCGTTGAGCGACAACTCCATGGTCCATTTGTTGTCTTCGTCTTTTGGCAGAATGAGGTTGTTCGATACACTGCCGCTGATCTTCGTCTTGTTGATGACGACTGTCTGGCTGCCTTTATAGCCCAGTTTGGGCGTTCCTATCTTCAGGCTCATATCGCCGGAAGTCTTGACAAAAGCCCCCGGTGCGGGGTTAATCTGGATAACAGGAAGGAACGAGGGCACAAATATAGGTACATCGGCCAACCACCAGGTGGTGGTATCGTCGAGTGTTCCTTTGGCTGTAAAGCCGGCAGACACCTCGGCCTCTTCCTTGAACGTCATCTTGATGAGAAAGTTTTTGGTTGAGATGTTATAGGCCACGCCGGCTTTGATGGCCAAGGCGAGGTTCAGGTCGAGCGTGGCAGTGAAGGTGTCGGTGCCATAGAGCGAGATGGGGAAGGTGCCATTCAGGTCGATGAGCGTCACTTCCTTGTTGCCGCTGATACGGCGTTTCACCTTGTCGAGACCGGCCATGCGGCTATACCGCTTGCCGTTCTGGTCGGTGCCGAGCCGTTCTACGCTGACAAGCCTGTCGAACACCTCTCCGAAGTCTTCGATGGGATCGCACTCCACGAGATAGAAGCCCTCACGGTCATAGAAATAGTCGGGCACGTTGGTGTCTACTTTTATCTCCCTCACTTTTCCGACGAAGGGGCCTAACGTGACATTTTCCCATGTTTCGGTTTCCTCGTTGTATTTCGGTCCTATCCATGAACTGCTGTAAAGCACATCGCCCACATGGGGCAGTTCGCTGAGGTGGTAGCCGTCGTCATATTTGTACAGTCCCCAGCGTATGGTATAGGGGTTTTCCTCGAGAAACTCAAAATGCCATGAGGCATTGTAGGGACAGTCTTCGGCAAAGACGTCGTAGAAGCGTTCGTTGAGCACGATCTCCGGCTGCTGGAACCCCACCGAGTCGATGGCGGCCAGCGGGATGCGGTAGGTGGTGTCGGCCAACACGATGTCTTGCACAACGTAATCGTCGTGCTCGATGCTGTCGAGGTCGAACTTCGAGACGCTCATGCTCTGCACCTCGTCGAAGAAGAAGCCGTCGAAGTTGCCGTCGTTGCGATAGATGTAGAAGGCTTCCTGCGCCTTCAGCTCATTGAACATTGCATATTGAACGTTGAGCATGGCGAGCAACAGGAGCAGCTTGAAGCGAATCTCGCTCCTCGCTCCACGCTCCCCGCTCCTCTTCCCTCTCTCCTCTTTCCTTAATAATCTTGTCTTCATCACTTTAGGATTTTATGCAATGCTACTGGTTGGGACCAGTAGCATTGCTGTTAGTAGAATCTATGACTTCATTGTAACTATTCTACGGGTGTAAACGGGTAGAGCGCAAATTGCACCCTTGACGTCCCTTCATTGAGCATAACATCAGTAGTCGTTGTCACTGTAGTATCGGTGTCTGCCCATGTCGATCCATCGTCTTTGGCTGTGTATTCCCACCTATTCGTTCTCGTGTATACACTCGATCGGTTCAGCGTGACGTTCTCTAAGGTGATGTTATTTTCGAATTGACACCGGCCGTCACTCCACCATCCACAACCAACAGACTTCCCGCTGAAGCTGTAGTTCCACTGTTCTGTGGTGACACCTTTCTGTGTGTAGTGTATGTCGGCGTATTTCCCCTGCACCCAATCTGAGTAGTCGTTCTGATATCCAGATTCGTATTCGTATGTATACGACAAACTGCCATCGACGATATATGCCAGTCCGTCTACCATCTTGATGGTGAGTTGCAGCTGAAATTCAGTGCCATCTTCGGTCTTTGAACCCGTTAAGATATATTTGTCACCCGATTTTGTGAATTCTGTATTCTGAAGCATAAAACCGGAATTCCCTCCGAATGAGAACTTGTCGTCGCTTTCTTCTGTGGTGTCGCTGGTTGTTTCGTTATTATGTGTTTTGACAGTGTGCGTCGTACGATGGACGGGCACATTGAAATAACCGTTCAACGATTCGAGAGAGGTTGGCAGGAGATCAACATCCGTGATTACCTTGCCTTCATAGCCATAGTTTTCGTGTGCAAAGCTGGATATGTCATACTCGATGCCCAGCGTCTTGAAACAGGGTCGCAGTTTGTAGCGTCCTGGGGGCAAATCAAATTGAATCTCAGATGTCAACGAATCGTTTGTGAACGTGTGAGGCAATGTAGCATACTTCGGCTCGATGCCTTCGCCACGTACCCCGATGAAAGTGGGCAACAGACTGCGGTTCTTGCTGGTCATATTGGCAGTGATGCGCCCTTTCGGATAGCCTGGTTCTATGTTGTAAGTTGTGTTGATTGCCTGGGGTATCATGAAAGTCTGCATTTGGAAGAACGACTTGTTGGCCGTCAGGAACTGATGTTCTTCTCTGTCCTTGAAGAGGAATTCGTGTGTAGCCTTCGCCTCCAGGTCGCAACTGAGGCCTGTAAATGTCAGTCCACTTGTATAAAACATCATATACAGGCTGTTGGGATTGTCCTTATAAGCTGAGAACGAAGCCAGCTTTACTTGACCTTCCACCTTGGGTCCGACATAGAAATCGATGCCCAGTCGGCAGTATAAGAGTTCGGAGAACCAGTCGCACGTCTCGATGTTGGCGCTGAACTTCATGGCCATTTGCAGGAATCCCGACAATGTCAGCTCGGCCGACCCGGTGTCGATGGCATCCTCGTCTGCCTCTTCTCCTCGTTCGTGGCTCGTCATATAGTATTGAGCTGGGAAAACACTGTTGCTGTCGAACACGATGTTCTGCGAGATGCCGAAGCCCACCTTGGGGAAGCTTACCTTTGCTGCCAGCTCTCCACCTCCGCGAACGACGACCTGTGGCAGCGGCAAGGTCTGGAAGATTGGTAACTGGACGGGGAATTTAAGGGCTTTGAGAAATTTCGGTATACCGTCCACTTCGGCCTCGAAACTCTTCGACGCTTTTACGGTAAGCGTTGGCGTGATGTCGAAGTCGGCAGGCAGTTCAAACTTTACGAATATCCTACGCCACGAGCAGTTGTAGGTGACGCGCATGCCTACCTTCATGGCCACATCGGCTCCAAGGTCGATATTAACACCATCTGTGGGTTTCCACGAGCGGGCAATGGTCGTTTGAAGATCGAAGAGATGCTTCTCGAAGTCGTCCTCATAGGCCTTACGAGGTCCACGGCGTGGCGTTCCGTCGGGATAACAGCCCGCAATGCGGCGGCTCACGTTGCCCTGCGGGTCGGTGTAGATACGCTCGGTCGTGATAAACTGGTCGAAAACGTCGCCGTAGCTGTCTAACGGTACAAACTTGAGGCGGATTTTCTTGCTGCCGTCGGGCTCCAAGTCGTAATACGGGTAAACCTCCGTTAATTTGCCGCTGAAACCTTTATCGTAGTAGTATGGTGTTTCAATGCTCGCAATGACATCTCCTACCTTCAAGTCAAGATTATACCAAATGCTTAAAGGAATACGAAGATAGATAGTCTTACCATTGAATTCATAGTGTTCGGGCAGGATGCCCAGTTCGTCAAGGTTGTGGAAACGCTCGTTGAAGCGTATCTCCGGCTGCTGGAACCCCACCGAGTCGATGGCGGCCAGCGGGATGCGGTAGGTGGTGTCGGCCAACACGATGTCTTGCACAACGTAATCGTCGTGCTCGATGCTGTCGAGGTCGAACTTCGAGACGCTCATGCTCTGCACCTCGTCGAAGAAGAAGCCGTCGAAGTTGCCGTCGTTGCGATAGATGTAGAAGGCTTCCTGCGCCTTCAGCTCATTGAACATGGAGTATTGCACATTGAGCATGGCAATCAGCAAGAGCAGCTTAAAACATATCTCGCTCCTCGCTCCTCGCTCCTCTTTCCTCTCTCCTCTCTCCTCTTTACTTGAAAATATTGTCTTCATCGCTTTAGGAATTTATAGGTTGCGTCGCCTGCCTGAATGATGTAAGTGCCAGCGGGCTGGCCAACAAGAGAGATGAGGGTGGTCTGCCCGTTGTGGGCCGTCAGCGTCTGCAGAAGCTTTCCGTCGGGCGAATAGACGTTGATGCGCATGCCGTCGGGCAGTCCGTCGAATGTCATCTGGTCGTTGCCCTGTGCAAAGCGGATTTCACCTGGGCGGACTACAGAGGTGGGCACTCCCTCTATACCCGTATAGGTATAGCGCAGCACCTGACTGAGCGGATAGGAGATGGTCGTCGTGGCAGAGTTGAGATACAGCGCGTCTTCGTCGAATGTCGTGACGGGCTCGTCTGTCAGGTCGTGATACACTTTCTGGCCGTTGGCGAGCCAGACTACGAGCTGCTGTCGCTGCCCTTCGTTTGTTTGTGCGTGCAATGCTGCAGGTAGAGTCAGTAGCACTGCTGTCAGTAGAATCATTGTCTTTTTCATTGTTATTGCGAAATGTTTGATAATGGTGCAAAGATACGACGGAAAGGGCATTCGATCGCTTACAAAATCGGAAAATCGACTTACAATTGCGGAAATTGTAAGTCGATTTATTGTTTTTAGTGGTGCAGCAAGGATAAATGGGCTATGTTTCCGGAGAATTCATCCACTCCTTTGGCGACTGTCCTGTGATGCCTTTGAAGGTTCGGAAGAAGGTCGTTTCGTTGGAGAATCCTGCCGAAAGGGCCACTTCGGCCATCTTGATGTCGGGTTGGTTGCGCATCAGATTCTTGGCATATTCGATGCGCAGGTTGTTGACATACTGGCTGAAGGTGCAACCGCTTTGCGCCTTGATGCAGTCGGAGACATAGCGGGGGTTGGTGTTCAGCTCGATGGCCACGTCGCTCACCTTGAGATTGTTGTTGAGGAAGAGCTGCTGCTTGTTCATCAGGATGTTGATGTCGTCCATCAGGTTGTCGGTCTTGCAGCCTTCTTTCGTCTCTGGTAAATTCGATGCGTCCGCTTCTTCTTCACCTGCCGTCTCCGCAAGGACAACTTTTTCCTTGCGGCGCATGCTGTTCAAGAAGAACCATACGAGCATCAAGAGCAACAGGCCGACCACTCCCCAGCCGACAATCTGGCTGAGAGCGAAAGACGAAGGACGGTCGGCCAAGCGGAACAACAGGACCGAAGTGAAAGGTTTGAAGTTGTTGTCGCTAATGCCACCCGCCATCACGAGGTTGCCCTCTGGCGTCAGCGTAGGAAGCATCAAACCGGCATCGGTCATCGGGTCGGTGTAGAACAGCGTCAGCTTCGATCGTTCGCTCAGACGCAGTATGTAGAAGCGGCTCTGTTTGTCAAAACCCAGCATATAGGCACATTGCGCCCGACGGTCGACAATGAAGCCCGTGACGTAACGGATGCTGTCCTTAGCGTCGACACCAACCATCGGGACGGGGCAGTCGGTGGGCAGCAGCGAGAATGTTTCGCTGCTGACATGTGCGATAGCCACTTGCCCCTTTCTGTCCACGACGGGCAGGATATACTCGTAAACGCCCTTCTTCTCATCGCCCATGAAACAGTCTTCGTTGCGATGCTCGACCATCAGGGGTCGCCAATCGCGGAACAGGTCTACACGGAAAGGCTCGCCTTTCAAGCGGTCGACAACGATGTCTTCGAGCTCGTTGCCACGTGTATCTTGACTACTGAAGATGATCGCATTATCCTTGGCCGTCCGGAAGATGTAGGGGTTGGAACGCTGTACGGCAGAAGACTTGACGTGGGTGAAGCTGCGCATGCCGTCGAACAGCTCTATGTCGTCGTCGGCATACCAGTTACCCGCTATCAGTACGCGCCCGCTGTCTACTTCCAGTCCGCTGGCCAGGGTCCGCTTGCGGTCGAGACAGCCGAAGCCCTCGAAGCGGTGCGTTGCAGGGTCGTAAAGCTCTGCCGTGAAGGTCTGTCCGATGCCCAGCGCCTCACTACAGCCTCCGGCAATGAGCACCTTGCCCGACTTCAGCTGTACGGCTAATCCGGAGTCGTGGGTATAGATGGTGTTCACTGTATGCCAACGGCCCTGGCTGAAATAGTCGGCTGTGGCTGTCGGAACGAAGCCGTCGGTATGCCCTCCCACGACGACGATCTCTCCGTTCGAGCAGAAGGTGGCATGTGATGCACGCGCCATAGGCAGGTCGGGCAGTCGTTCTGGCTGTATCATGACCATCGGGCATTGATGCCGGCTCTTCGTCTGTGCTGTTGCTGTGAGCGTCAACCATAAAAGGAGGTATGCCAAAGAGGCCATTGTCTTCATCATTGCTGTAGTTGGTATGTTGTTGTTGTTAAAATGCCGTTTTCAGAAAACGGGCCGCAGCACACATCGTGACAGTTGCTGCGACCCGCTTGGTCTCGTTTGTAGTCTTTACTTCGTCTCCACCTCTTCTTTCATATCGATGAACTGTTTCTTGTCGTCGTAGAATTCGTATTGCAAGAAACCCATCTTCTGCGAGGGGATGACGCGAACGCCCAGTCCGTACTTCATCTGCCACCTGCGCTTCAGGGAGACAAAGCCCTGATTGATATAGGCAGCCACGTAGGGGTGGACGTGCAGATAGAAACGCTTGACGCCTATCTTGTTGACGAGTTGATCAATCTTTCCTTCCAGCTGGTCTGTGAAGAGAATGCTGGACTTAATCTTTCCGCTTCCGAAGCATGTGGGACAATCTTCATCGACGTTGACATCCATAGCTGGACGCACTCGCTGACGCGTTATCTGCATCAGTCCGAACTTGCTCAACGGCAGGATGTTGTGGCGGGCGCGGTCTTTCTGCATGTTCTTGCACATGCGCTCGTAGAGCATCTGGCGGTCTTCGGCGAGGTTCATATCAATGAAATCGACAATGATGATTCCACCCATGTCCCTGAGTCGCAGCTGTCGGGCCAGCTCGTCGGCTGCTCCGAGGTTCACCTCCAAGGCGTTTCCCTCCTGTCCTTTTTCTGCCTTGGTGCGGTTGCCGCTGTTGACGTCGACGACGTGCATGGCCTCTGTGTGCTCGATGATGAGGTAGGCACCATGCCTGTAGTTGACAATTTTACCGAAGCTCGACTTGATTTGCTTCGTGATGTTAAAGTTGTCGTAGATGGGGACGTTGCCCGTGTAGAGCTTTACGATGCCTGCCTTCTCGGGTGCTATCAGTGTGACATACTCCTTCACCTCCTGGAACACCTGCTCGTCGTTGACATAGATGTTCTCGTACGACGGGTTGAAGAGGTCGCGCAACAATGCCACCACTCGGCTCTCTTCTTCGTAGACGAGCTGGGGGCGTGTCGTGGTGCGCTGCACCTTGGCAATGGCATCTTCCCAACGCTTCATGAGAATCTTGAGCTCGGAGTCGAGCTCGGCCACGCGCTTTCCTTCAGCCACTGTGCGTACGATGACGCCGACGTTCTTTGGCTTGATGCTCTGGATAAGCTGCTTGAGGCGTGCCCGTTCTTCGCTGCTCTTGATCTTTGTAGATACCGAAACCTTATCGTAGAAAGGCATCAGCACAAGATATCGCCCTGCGAAGCTGAGCTCGCATGTCAGTCGTGGCCCCTTGGTAGAGATGGGTTCTTTGACAATCTGGACAAGAACCTCCTGGTCTTTCTTCAGGGTGTTGGCCACGCTGCCGTCTTTCTTGAGGTCGGGCTGGTGTGTTGCCTTGGCAAAGGGATAAAGCTTCTTTCTGTCGCTCTGTACCTGCTTGAGGTACTTCTCGTAGGAACTGAATTGATTTCCCAGGTCAAGATAGTGCAGAAAAGCGTCGCGTTCATAACCTACATCGACGAAGCTGGCATTCAGTCCGGCCATGAGTTTCCTCACCTTGGCGATGTAGATGTTACCGACGGCGAAGGAGGCCGACCGTGGCTCTGTCTGGTATTCGACAAGATTCTTGTCTTCCAGCAGGGCGATGGACACCTCGTTCTGCCTGACATCAATTACTACTTCGCTTGTCATTTCTGCATTCTGCTTTTTGTTTTCAAAATTGAGTGTTTGACGGCCGGCACCAACATCAAGTTGCCGCGAGCCAACAAACACTCAACGTCTCATAAGAGGAGGCTTACTTGCTCTTATGACGATTCTTTCTCAGTCTCTTCTTACGCTTGTGAGTTGCCATCTTGTGGCCTTTTTTCTTTTTTCCGTTTGGCATGATCTTAAATGATTTTAATATGTTAAACTATTTTGATGAATAATGTCTGTGCTACTGGCTGCCGGGGCTCATCATTCAGCCTTCATCTTCTCGGCAAAGCTCTTGGCGGGCTTGAAGCCGGGATAGTCGTGAGCCTCAATCATCACCGTGGTATTCTTCTGGATATTGCGACCTGTCTTGGCGGCACGACGCTTGACGAGGAACGTACCAAATCCGCGCAGATAAACGTTCTTCTTCTCTATCATACTGTTTTTCACCACTTCCATAAAGGCCTCCACGACGGCCAGCACCTCTTTTTTATTGACGCCGGTCATGGTGACGATTTTTTCTACAATTTCTGCTTTGGTCATCTTTTTTGTGTATCTGTTTGATTGTTAATATTCAGTCGGTTTTTCCGCACGAATGCGAAATCGGGTTGCAAAGATACGAGTTTTCCTTGGGATACGGAAATTTATTGGGATTTTTTTGCAAATTTAGCGCGAATATTTTTCAATAAGGGCCTCTGCCTGCTCATTTCCCAACTCCTTTGCTTTCTGCAAGTTAGCCAAGCCTGCTTCTTTCTGCCCGCTTCTTGCTTGCGCCACACCGAGCAGCAAGAAGCCGTCGCTGTAGCCATCATCGAGCTCGATACATCGCTCGGCAGCCTTGATAGCTTGGTCTACCATGTTCACCCGGAGCTGAAGCGAAGCCATCTCGGCAAAATAGAGAGGTTCGTCGGGGGCGAGGATGGCAGCACGCGCTATGTCGGTGAGTGCCTGTTGGTAGAGACGCCCTTTCACCTCAGCTTGCTCGCGCACATAGTAGAAGGGAGCCCCCACCCTACCCTGCATGAGAATCTCGTAGCGGGTATAGTCGAAGACGGCCTGACGGAAACTGTCGGCCTGCTCGTACATCTCGGCGCGCAGAAGGAAGTAGGGTGCCGTTTCGGTCATCCGCAGGGTGTCTGTCTCGCTGATGGCCTGATTGAGCTGGGCGATGACGTCCATCGGATTGGCTCCCATCATCTGCTGGCAGCGTGCCGCCTGATAGAGCAGTTCGCCGTTGGGTGCAAGGGCCTGGTGCTGTTTGGTAAAGATGTCGTAGGCCTCCTGATAGTTGCCCTTGGCAAAGAGTATCTGCCCCAGAAGCTGGTGATAGGCGGCCATGTCTTGTATCTCGATGGCAGCAACCATCTCTTGCTGTGCCTTGTCTAATGTCCACGATTCCGAATTGGCAGCCAGCTGCACCACGCCATCGTAGATGAGCTTGCCATATTGATAGTGGGCATCGTCTTTCGACGTCGCACGACTGATGGCCTGCTGCATGGTGGCCTCGGCAGAGTTGAAATCGCCATGCATCATCTGCCAGCGGGCACGAGCCTCGTAGCCGTCGACACGCTGTGGGAAGCGCTCCATGAAATCAGTGATGGCAGCATCATATTTCAGGCTGTCGCCACTCTGTCCGGCCATCATCAATGCCAGCTGGGCCTGTGTCTCGTCTTCGGGGAGGGCTGTCGGTATGCCTATCTTCCGCAGGTTGGCATCGGTGACAGCAAGTCCGTTGACCGTCAGGCTGCAGATATACCGAACATCGGTGGCGTGGGTATCGAAGGTGGTGGTGCTCACCTGCATCAGACCGATTGCCTCGCCCTGTTCGTTGACAAACGGACAGGCCACGGCATTGTCAGGGGCATTCATTCCGAAGATGTAGTAGGCATACTGCTCCATGAAGGGTTCCATCTCCTTCACGGTTGTCTCGACAATCTCGGGGGTCTTGTTGTGATAGCCTACGAGCCACACCTTGTTGCCTTTCTCCATCCGTCCAGGCGAGAGAGGCACCGCCGTCGTCTTGCCGTCCACGCGGAAGTGGGCCACATCGTAGATATCGTTGACACCGAGCATCCTCGTCACTTCCAGCTGACGGCCTTTCTGGTCGACCACCACAGCGCGGGCGGCACCAATGAAAGGCTTCAGGTTGCTCACCGCTTCGCCCGTCTCGCTGACAAAGATGCCATGCGACGTATCTAAGAGCGAGCCGTCGGCCCGGAATGTTGTCAACGAGAATACACCTTTTGCGGCATTCTTCACCGCCGTCGGCTGAGCCGACATACTTCCTACCGCCATTGCGACGGCTACTAAACACAATATCAGTCTTTTCATTCTGTTTTTTTTCGAGGGTACGAAGGTACGGGGGTACGAGGGTACGAGATTACATCCTATCAATTCTCAATTATCAATTATCAATTATCAATTCTCAACAGTTCTCGCGCGTTGGCCACGGCGGCATCAGTCACCTCGCTACCGCTGAGCATCTGGGCCAGTTCCATGACGCGCTCTTCGGCATCGAGGCGCTTCATCTGCGAGACGGTTCCGCTGTCGGTTTCCTCCTTATATACTTTATAATGTACGCGCCCGCGCGCAGCTATCTGCGGCAGATGGGTGATAGAAATGACCTGACGGTCGTTCTGCCCCATTTCCATCATGATGGTCGCCATCATCTCGGCTATCTTTCCGCTCACGCCTGTGTCAACCTCGTCGAAGATGATGGTGGGCAGCTTCACCTCGCCACTGATCATGGCTTTCAGCGAGAGCATGACGCGGGCTATCTCACCACCCGAAGCCACCTCGCTGATGGGCTGAAGGGCCGTGCTGGTGTTGGCACTGAAGAGGAAGCTCACCTTGTCCTTGCCGTCGGCAGAAAGGGCCTTCTGGCTGATGTCCACCGCAAAGCGCACTTTCGGAATGCCGAGTGGCACCAGTCGGTTGGTGAGCTCCTTCTCCACCTTACGGGCAGCTTTGACTCTTCTGTCTGAAAGCTTCGCCGCCAACGTGTTGCACTTGTCAAGCGCTTGCTGTTCTTTCTTTTCAAGGACTGACAGTTCGTCAGAGCTGTTGTCGAGCATACCGAGCCGCTGTTCCAGCTTCTCAAGAATGGCCATCAGCTCCTCTACGGTGTCCACACCGTGCTTTTTCTGCAGACTGTAGATACGGCTCAGCTGGTCGTCGACCTCCTGCTGTCGCTGCGGATCGAAATCGACCGAAGCCTCTTGCGAGCTGATCTCCTGCTCGATATCCTTTGTCTCGATGTAGCAGCTCTCAAGGCGATCGGCCAGTTCGGCTGCCGGAGCGAACACATCGGCTATGGCCGCTATCGCCCGTTGTGCCTCGCGCAACTGTCCGACGATGCCTCCCTGCTCGCTGCCGGAGAGCTTCTGCTCGGCAACGTAGAGAGCCTGCTTGATGTCTTCCACATGACTCAGCGTCTCGCTCTCCTGCTCCAGCTCGGCCTGCATCCCTTCGGTGAGCATGGCTTCCTTCAGCTCTTTCAGCTGGAAGCGCATGAAGTCGGCGTTGCGCTGTGCCTCTTCCATCTCGCTCCGCAGGGTCGCTACAGCCTGTCGGGCTGCAAGATAGTCGGTGTAGGCACTCTTGAAGGCCGACAACTCGGCATGGTTGTTACCAATGATGTCGAGCACGCCCATCTGGAAGTCGCCGTCTTGCAGCATGAGGTTCTGGTGCTGCGAATGGACATCAACCAACTGGCTTCCCAACTGCCGCATCGTCGTCAGCGGCACAGGTGTGTCGTTGATGAAGGCACGGCTCTTGCCTGCTGCCGTCAGTTCACGTCGCAGAATGCAGTCGGCAGGGTCGTAGTCGATGTCGTTCTCCTGGAAGAATGGGCCCATATCGTATTTCGTCAGGTCGAAATGAGCCTCTATGGTGCACTTCGTCGTTCCCTGCTTGATAGCCTTCGAGTCGGCCCGCTGCCCCAAGAGCAACGCGATGGCTCCGAGGATGATGCTCTTGCCGGCACCTGTCTCACCCGTCACCACCGAGAATCCCGGTTCGAAATCCATGTCAAGACTGTCGATGAGCGCGAAGTTCTTGATATATAAATGCTTTAACAACTTATTATATTTACGATTTACGATTTATTTTCGATTTATTGATTGGTCTATTTGGTAATTAATCCCTCCCCTTTGGGGAGGTCAGGAGGGGTCCCTCCCCTTTGGGGAGGTCAGGAGGGGGCCATTATTCTTTGATTTTCTCCCAATAGTTGTTCTGCGAGGCATTGATAGAGAAGAGGATGTCGTAGACCGTTTCCTTCTCCTTCTGTGTGCCTTTACCCTTATAGATACTGGCCAGTTCGTCTTTCTTATAGTCGGTCCAAATCTGAGGCAGCATGCTCAGCGGACGGTCTTCGTGGGCCTTCTTCAGGTCGTTCTCGAGAGCCGTCGTCACATTGGTGCGTCCGCGCTCCACGTTGCTGGCCATCTCGTCGAGTCCCGTGCGATAGTAGTCGTACTGCAACTGTCGGAACGGCTTCATGGCACCCTCCATATAGTCGTTGATGATGGCAAAGCGGTTGCGGTCGTTGTCGAACGATTTCCATCCGGTGAAGTTCAGGTTCTGGGCATTGTTGGCCAGGTTGAGGCAACGCTGCAGGATGTCCTCGCCGCCCATGGGTGAGAAGGAGTCGAGGTTGAGACCGATGATGAGATAGGCATAGTAGGCGATGAGTGCCGTCAGCTGGTTGTCTATCTGCTCCTCGTTGAAGTTGAGCTGGTCGAACTGCGCAAACTGGAAGTTGAAGTCGTTGTCGGTGTTGTTGTACAGCGTTGTCGTGTACGAAGCGTTGTACACCGGTCGGTTGGCCTGTATCAGGGCCTTGCAGGTGAAGAGGTTCTCGCTCTGGTCGTACTTCGTCACGGTGATGTTGAAGTTGCACACGATACGCTCGTTGCGCTGAAACTGCAGCGAGGTCCACTGTGTCTCGTTGACGAACTGCTCGAGCGTCTCCTGCAGGTTGTCGAAGACAGAGGCATCGGTGCCCTGTATCTGGTTGTGGTTGATGGTGATCTTCGCCTGCAATTCCTGCGCATGCCCCTCAACGGCCATCATGCAACAGCATACTGCCGCGAAAAATACTGTCATTACTCTCTTCATAAGTGCATATTTTAAAACATCTTGCAAAGCTAATCACTTTTTCTGACACAGCCAAATTTTTTCACCCATTTTAACGAGAACACAGACAGAAGGACATCGGGAGAGCAACTCCTTCTGTCCTTCTGTCCTCTATTCTTACTTCTAAAAAAACTATCTTTCTCTTCTGTCAGGGAAGGGTGACGTGGTTGTTCTCCGGGAACACCACGGTAGGCCGGAACGTCTTCGCCTCCTCGAAGTCCATCAGGGCATAGGAGATGATGATGACCGTGTCGCCCACCATACACTTGCGTGCTGCTGCTCCGTTCAGGCAGATGCAACCCGAGCCGCGCTCGCCCTTGATGATATAGGTCTCGATGCGCTCCCCGTTGTTGTTGTTCACTATCTGCACCTTCTCGCCCGCTATCATGTTGGCTGCGTCCATGAGGTCTTCATCGATGGTGATGCTACCCATGTAGTTGAGGTTGGCCTCCGTGATCTTCACGCAGTGCAGCTTGCTCTTCAAAACTTCTATCATCATATCCAATTATCAATTATCAATTATCAACTATCAATTGTATCTGATGTGGTCGATGAGGCGGATGGGCGTCTTGCCGCAGAACACGGTGATGCAGCCCACGACACTCTCAGCGTCGTCCCACTCATCGATGTCGAGCAGCGTGTTGCCATCGACGATGGCAAAGTATTCCACGCGCAGGCCTTCCACGGCGTTGATCTGGTCGATGACCCACTGACGGGTTTCCTTCAGCGTATGCGTCTTGGCATAGTCGCGACTCTCGCTCAGCGCCTTATAGATGAGCGGAGCTATCTCGCGCTCGTCGGCAGCCAGCAGTCGGTTGCGCGAACTCATGGCCAGCCCGTCAGCCTCGCGAACGATAGGACACTCCACAATCTGCACCTTCAGTCCCAGAGCCTTCACCATCGCCTTGATGACGGCTATCTGCTGCCAGTCTTTCTCGCCGAAATAGGCACGCAGCGGACGGACGATGTAGAACAGGCGGCTCACCACCTGGCAGACGCCATTGAAATGGCCAGGGCGGTGGGCACCCTCCATGACCGTCGTCACCGGGGGATACTCGAAGTGGCGCGTGTCGGGTGTGGGGTACATCTCCTCGACACTGGGTGCCAACACATAGTCGGCCCCCACCTTTTCCAACAGCTGGCAGTCGGCCTCAAGCGTACGGGGGTAGGTCTTGAGGTCGTTCTTGTCGTTAAACTGTGTAGGATTCACGAAGACGCTGACAACAGTCACGTCGTTCTCCTTGACACTACGCTCTACGAGCGAAGCATGACCAGCGTGCAGAGCGCCCATCGTGGGCACCAGTCCGATGGTCTTTCCCATCTTGCGGTCTGCGAACAGTTGGTTCTGCAGCTCGACAATCGTCTGAAATACTTTCATTTTTAAGACAATGCTTTAAATCAGGGTGCAAAATAACAACAATTTTCTCAATTACGCAAAGAATATTTTCATTTTTTATCTTTATGTGCCTTTCTTTATTCTTATTTAGCCAAAAAGGGATAATGAAAAGAGTCTTTATCATGAATTAGAGAACGACACCG
>CAMORS010000062.1 GCA_946624005.1 uncultured Prevotella sp.
GGTTCTCATAGACCAGACGTGTCAGGAACACAGCGGTGAAGAACGAGCAGAAGATACCGATGATCCATGTCGTGGCGAAACCGCGGATAGGACCGGTACCGAAGACGAGCAGGATGACACCAGTGATGATACTCGTCAGGTTGGAGTCGAAGATAGCCGAGAAGGCGTTGCTGTAACCGGCCTGCAGGGCTTCCTTGATCTTCTTGCCTGCGCGCATCTCTTCCTTGATACGCTCGTAGATCAGCACGTTGGCGTCGACAGCGGTACCCAAGGTAAGCACGATACCGGCGAGACCCGACATCGTCAGGGCTGCCTGGAAGGATGTCAAGATACCGAGGGTGAAGAAGAGGTTGATGAGCAGGGCGCAGTTGGCCATCATACCCGGGATAACGTTGTACATCAGCACCATGTAGATCATCAGGAGGATGAAGGCGATGATGAACGAGGTGATACCCTGCTTAATGGACTGGGCACCGAGGGTAGGACCGACCACCTCTTCCTGCACAATGCGTGCGGGAGCCGGCATACGACCCGACTTCAGCGTGTTGGCCAGGTCTTTCGTATCTTCGATGGTGAAGTTACCTGTGATGGAAGAGTTACCACCCGTAATCTCACCGAGCACGCGCGGAGCACTGTAGACAACGCCGTCGAGGACGATGGCGATGGCCTTGCCGACGTTAGCCTTGGTGAGCTGAGCCCAACGGTGAGCACCGTCGTTGTTCATCTGCATGCTTACATTCGGGCGACCCGACACCTGCTCAAACTCGTCCTTAGCATCGACGATGACGTCACCCTCCAGCGGGGCGCGACCGTTCACACCCGTAGCCTTCAGGGCGTGGAGTTCGAAGATGTTCTTGGCGTTCATCAGGTCGGTGGGCTTGGCACTCCACATCAAGCGGAGGTCGCCAGGCATCACCTGCTTGGCATATTCGCTCTGCAGGGCCTTGTTGATCTCTGCCGTATCGCGAACGTTGGCATAGCCTACGACGCTGAGCGATCCCTGAGGAGCCAGCTGCAGGATGGCCAGCAGCGGGTGCTGCTTCTTGGCTGCCTCGAGCTGAGCATCGCTGTCGGCATTCTTGGCAACATCCTTGCCGTCTTTCTTGATCTCAAACTTGGTGTCTGCCTTGGCAGCTTTGGCGGTGTCGGTCTCAGCCTTGGCTACTTCTTTGGTAGCAGCCTTGGCGGTGTCGGCCTTCTCCTCGGGAGCATTGCCGGCGAGACGCTGGTCGAGCTGCGAGAGATACGGGGTGATCTCCTGGCTGTTGTAGGTCTCCCAGAACTCGAGGTTTGCCGAACCCTGCAGCAGCTTACGCACACGCTCCGGCTCGCGGATACCCGGCATCTCGACCATCAGACGGCCTTCCTGACCTTCCAGCTTCTGGATGTTGGGCTGTACGACGCCGAACTTGTCGATACGGTTGCGGACAACGTTGAACGAGTTGTCGATGGCCGACTGTACCTCGGCACGCAGGGCAGCCTCCACCTCTTTGTCGGTGCTCTGAGTAGATACCTTACCCTTGAGCTGTTGTGTGGCGAAGATTTCTGCCAGGCGGTGGCCCGGAGCATTCTTGTGATAAGCGTTGATAAAGAGCGAGATGAAGTCTTTCTGACTGGTCTCTTCTTCCTTCTTTGCTTCCTGCATCGACTTAACGAAGGCAGCGTCGGTCTTGTGGTCGGCGAGTGTCTCCACGACGTCAGGCACGCTGATTTCGAGGATCACGTTCATACCACCCTTCAAGTCAAGGCCGAGACCAATCTGTGTCTCAAGACACTTCTGATAAGAGTAAACTCCCAGATACTTCACAGAGTCTTTGTAGTCCTGCTGGGCAATGGGATCATCGAGCTTTGCAGCCTGCCTGTCGTAGTAGCTCGTAGCCACGGAGAACGACAGGTAGAAGATACTTGCCAGTGTGAGCAAGATGGCTGTTGTGATAACAATTCCTTTGTTTTGCATTTTGTTATTATTTAATTAATTGATATTTCATGCTCCTATACGCAGTTATAGCCCTCCGTTTTGCAACGGAAGACTCCAAAAAGCGTGCAAAGATACATATTTTTTCACAATCAAGAAAAATTCTGACGCTTAATTATATATTTTTTATTATTTCCATGTTTTTTTTAGCCAACAGACAACGGGGAAGTGGTCGCTGCCGATGGTTTTCGTCTCTATCCTGCACTGATAGGGCCGGAAGTGTCGGGAGCAGAGGATGTTGTCGATGCGGACATACATCCGGCTGTCCATGTAGGTCCATCCGGGACCGTTGCCGGTAGCCACGAAGCAGTCGTCGAGCTGCCGGGTGAGGAGGTGGTGGGTGTACGAGATGGGCGAGTCGTTGAAGTCGCCGCAGAGGATGATGGGCAGGTGGCTGTGGTCGCGGATATAGCGCGCCACGATGTCTGCCTGCCGGGAGCGTATGCGTGAGGCTTCTCCCAGGATGACGATGAGCCGTTGCGACTCTACGCGTGCAGTGTCGGTGGCTGTCGTCCCCTCGACGATATGGTGAAACTCGGTGCGGTCTTCGGGCGAGAGACCCGTCTTTTCGAAATGGTTGTTGACGACGATCACGGTGTCGCCCTCTACGTCGAGGAAGAAGGCAGCGCTGCTGTTGCTCTCCGAGGGGTAGGCGATGAGCTCTTTCCCGATGATGGGATACTTGCTCAGGACAGTGAGCGCCGAACCCGACTTCCCGTTGCGGCAGGAGTCGTAGTATTGGTATTGCGAGCGGATGCTGTCTTTCAGGAAGGATGTGATGCCCGTTTCCTGCAGACAGACGATGTCGGCATCGGCTCTGACGACGGCGCTCAGGGCCGGTCGGGTGGTGGTGTGCGTTGCCGAGTCGGTGATGGCGAGAAAGCCCTTGACGTTGAACGACATCACCTTGATGGTGCTGTCGGGCATCTCGCGCGTGAGTATATTAATAGGAACGTACGTACGCACGGGCGCGTAGGCTATGATGAAGGCTACGATGGGGATGACCACCCGCTTTCGGCTGATGATGACCCACAACAGGATGAAGCCCAGATTGACGACGACAAACAGCGGGAAGGTCAGCCCGATATTGGCCAGCATAGGGTGTTCGGCGGGATGCAGGCGGTCGCTGTAGCCGACAAGACACATCAGCAGTCCCACGGCTACATTGGCCCCTACCAGCAGGTTGAGGGTGAACTTCTTCAGCTTCTTGAGCATTGTTATGAGTTGTTCTGTTCGAAGAGCTTGCGTTTCTCTGCCGCTGTCAGACTGTCGTAGCCACTCTTGCGGATTTTGTCAAGAATGCGGTCAACCTCTTCTTGTTCGGCTTTCTTCTTTGCGTTGTATTCCCAGTCGGGGTTGGAATAGTGTTGGGTGTTCTGGGATTTTTGCGAACTCTGCGATTTCTGCGAGCGGCGACGCTCCCAGTTGTTGCGTAGGTTGTCGAAAAACTGCATGCCGTTGTCGGCTCCGTAGCGGCTGTTGGGATGCTTGCGCCAGTAGCGTATGAGCAGGTATCCGAAGAGCATACCGCCGAGATGGGCGAAGTGGGCCACGCTGTCGTTGGTTGTTGCGAGGGCGGAGAAGAGTTCGATGAGGGCATATCCGCAGACGAACCACTTGGCCTTGATGGGCACGGGCAGGGGGAAGATGAAGATACGCTCCTCGGGGAAGGTCATGCCGAAGGCCAGCAAGATGGCGTAGATAGCACCCGAGGCACCTACCGTGGTCCATTGTGTGAGTAGCGCCTGCGAGTTGGCGGCCACCTCGCCCAGTTCGCCGAAGCTGACGCCCGGTATCTGTGATGTTGCCAGCAGGTAGAACGAGCCGAACTGCGTCAGCTCTTGAATGAGTCCGGCTCCGATGCCGCACGTCAGGTAGTAGGCGAGAAACTTCTTCGGTCCCCACACATTCTCCACCACACATCCGAACATCCACAGGGCGAACATATTGAAGAAGATATGCTCCAGGTTGGCGTGCATGAACATATAGCTCACGAGCTGCCAGAGACGGAAGTTGGAAGCCATGAAGAAGTGCAGGCCGAGCGCTTGGTCAAGGTCGATGCCTACACGTGCGAGAATGAAGGATGCCACAAACATCAGTACGTTGATGATGAGCAGGTTCTTCGTGATGGTCGGTATGTTGCGTATCATATCTGTATGTTTTTATGACAAATGGTTGTTCTGTCGTTATTGGGCGCAAAATTACGAAAAATATCTGTCATGATGCACGAAAAAGGCCTTTTAGCGACTTTTTTTCATTAAAAACATCATTTTTTTTACATTTTTGTTTGATTTATAAATACTTTCTGCTATATTTGCGCAAGATTTTCGTGAAAATACTTATTCATTAACCATTTAAGAACAATAAATTATGAACAAAACTGAATTCGTAGAGAAGATTGCAGCCGCTTCTGGTCTGTCAAAGGCTGATTCGAAAAAGGCTCTTGAGGCCGTAGTAGCAACTGTTAAGGAAGCCCTTGTAGCTGGCGACAAGGTATCGCTGATTGGCTTCGGCACATTCTCTGTCAACGAGCGTCCGGCTCGCGAGGGTGTCAACCCCGCCAATGGCAAGAAGATCAAGATTGCAGCCAAGAAGGTTGCTAAGTTCAAGGCTGGTGCCGATCTTGAGGCTGCTCTGAACTAATCTCCGTCTGTTAGTGAAACACGAAGAGGATGTGGTCTGTTGCCACATCCTCTTCTTTTTTTTATAGGGTTTACTTCTTTCGGTTCCTGGCTCAGGGCTGCTTGCCGATATAGGCGAGGATGCCACCATCGACGTAGAGGATATGTCCGTTGACGGCATCCGATGCTTTCGAGGCCAGGAAGACGGCGGGGCCACCCAGTTCGTCGGGGTCGAGCCATCGGCCGGCCGGCGTCTTGGCACAGATGAAGGCATCGAAGGGATGACGACTGCCGTCGGCCTGCCGCTCGCGGAGCGGTGCCGTCTGCGGTGTGGCGATGTAGCCCGGTCCGATGCCGTTGCACTGGATGTTGTATTCGCCATACTCCGAGCAGATGTTCCTGGTGAGCATCTTCAGTCCGCCCTTGGCAGCGGCATAGGCTGATACCGTCTCGCGTCCGAGTTCTGACATCATCGAGCAGACGTTGATAATCTTGCCCTCGCGACGCTCCATCATCTCCGGCACCACGGCCTTGGCGCAGATGAAGGGACCCACGAGGTCGATGTCGATGACCTGCTGGAACTCTTCGCGCTTCATCTCGTGCATCGGTATGCGCTTGATGATGCCTGCATTGTTCACGAGGATGTCTATCTGTCCCACCTCAGCGTGGATTTTCTCCACGAGGGCGTTCACTTGTTCTTCGTTCGTCACGTCGCACACATAGCCGCGGACATTCTCGATGCCGGCTGCTTTGTAGCTCTGCAAGGCTTTCTCCTTGGCTTCCTCCGAGCGGACGTTGAAGACAATCATCCTTGCTCCAGCCTCAACGTAGGCCTTGGCAATGGCGAAGCCGATGCCGTAGGCAGCGCCTGTTATCCAGGCGTTCTTGCCTTCTAATGAAAAGATATTATTCATCTTTTTATTCCGTTATAACGATGATTATATTATTTCAGGTCGGTAATCTTCGAGAAGTCCTGGTCGCCATAGTCGAGGTTCTCGCCGCCCATGCCCCAGATGAAGGTGTAGTTGTGGGTGGCGGCAGCCGAGTGGATGCTCCATTCGGGCGAGAGCACGGCCTGGTCGCCGCGCATCCAGATGTGGCGTGTCTCGTCCACCTCGCCCATGAAGTGGCAGATGGCCTGCTCTTCGGGCAGCTCGAAATAGAAGTAGGCCTCCATGCGTCGCGAGTGGACATGGGCCGGCATGGTGTTCCAGACAGAGCCGGTGGCCAGCTCGGTCATACCCATCTGCAGCTGGCAAGTGGGCAGCACCTGGTTGACGATCATCTTGTTGATGTTGCGCTCGTTCGACATCTCCAACGATCCCATGTGGGCCACGACGGCATCCTGCTTCGTAATCTTGCGGCAGGGATATTCTTTGTGGGCCGTCGTCGAGTTGAAATAGAACTTGGCTGGCTTCGCGGCATCGTCGCTGGCGAAGGTCACGTCGCGGTCGCCGCGGCCGATATAGAGGGCCTCCTTGAAGTCGAGGTGGAACTTCTCGTCGCCGACGCACACTGTTCCGGGACCTCCCACGTTGAAGATGCCCACCTCGCGACGTGTGGTGAAGAACGGGGCGCGCAGCGGGTCGATGGCCTCCAGCGTGAGCACCTCGCCGACGGGCATGGCACCGCCAACCACCATACGGTCGTACATCGAGTAGACCATGTTCACCTCGTCTTGTGCAAAGACGCGCTCGATGAGGAAGTCGCGGCGTATTCTCTTTGTGTCATAACTCTTGGCATCCTCGGGATGCGCAGCATAGCGGATTTCGTAATTTGTCTTCATGATTCTTATTGTTGTTTTTATAGGTTCTTGGTTGCAAAGTTACGAATAATCGGGCACAATGCAAAAAGAATTCGGCCTATTCGCAAAATTTATTACGCTAAGGTTTGCAGAAGGGGGTAGGGAGAAGGAAAACCATCAAAAAATTTGGAGTTGTCGGGAATAATGCGTACATTTGCACCGAAAAGCGTAAAGAAAACGATATTTATGGCGACAATTGCATTCAAAACATTAACTTAACAATAAATGTCATGAAAAAATTCTCAGTACTGATTTTCAGCCTTCTCGCCTGGCTCGGAGCCAAGGCCGACGAGGGAATGTGGACGCTGATGAACCTGCCGCAGGCTGTCTACGAGCAGATGGTGGCCGAAGGGTTCCAGCTCAGCTACGACGACCTCTATAAGTCGCCGAATGCCATCAAAAACTATGTTGTCAACTTCTCTGGCTACTGCACAGGCGTGGTCGTGTCGCCCAACGGACTGGTGTTCACCAACCACCACTGCGGCTTCGAGTCCATCCGCAGCCATTCCACCGTCGAGCACGACTACATGCTCAACGGCTTCTATGCCAAGACCTATGAGGAGGAACTGCCCAACAAGGACATGTTCGTGGCCATCATGCGCGACCAGATAGACGTCACCCCGAAGCTCATGGCCCTCGGCATCGACGACATGGACAACAACAGGGCCGACGAGGTCATCGACTCGCTGGAGCAGGCTATGAACGACTCGGTCAAGACAATCGACAAGACGCTCTCTGTCGAGATAAAGCCCTTCTACGAGCGCAATGCCTACTACGCATCGGTCAACCAGATCTTCGGCGACCTCCGTCTGGTCTTCGCCATCCCCAAGTCGATGGGTAAGTTCGGCGGCGAGACCGACAACTGGATGTGGCCGCGCCAGACGTGCGACTTCTCCGTATTCCGCATCTATGCCGACCCGGAGACCAACGGCCCCGCTGAATACTCGGAGCGCAACGTTCCCTATCATCCCGCCTCGTGGGCTCCCGTCTCGATGCAGGGATATAAGGACGGCGACTTCTCCATGACGCTCGGCTATCCCGGCACCACCAACCGCTACCTCTCGTCGTATGGTATCCGCGAGATGCGCGACGCTGAGAATGCCACCCGTGTGCAGGTGCGCGGCGTGAAGCAGGCCGTCATGAAGCGCCACATGGACGCTTCGGAGGCCGTACGCATCAAGTACGACTCGAAGTATGCCCAGAGCTCCAACTACTGGAAGAACTCGATGGGTATGAACAAGTGTATCGACTCTATCGGCATCATCCGTCACAAGGAAGAGACCGAGGCCAAGATCCTGAAGTTCCAGCAGCAGACGGGCTTCCTCAAGGGCAAGCTCGACCTGCAGAAGATGAAGCAGTGCTACGAGCAGCGCTTCGATGCCGACCGTGCCTGGATGTACTTCGTCGAGACCTTCTGGCGCACCAACGAGCTGACGGCACGCGCCATGGGTGCCAACATGGGCATGGTAGAGCTGAAAGGCCCGGCCGACAACCTCAAGAAGCAATACTTCGAGTTTAAGGACAACAGCGACGAATGGGACGAGGCTCTCGACAAGGAGGTGCTCGCCACGCTGCTCAAGAACTATCGCGAGCATGTCGACGCGAAGTATATCCCCGCCTTCTACCAGACCATCGACCGCAAGTTCAAGGGCAACTACACGGCCTACGTCGACAAGCTCTATAAGTCGGTGCTGATGAAGAAGGGTGCTAAGGTCTATCCCGCCAAGAAGAGCACGCAGAAAGATCTTGGCGTCCAGATGGGCGTCGACCTGGCTGCCCTGATGGCACAGCTGCGCTCTGAGATGCACGAGAGCTCTGTCGAGATCGACCAGCAGGAGAAGTATCTCTGTGCCGCCAAGCTGCGCATGGAGGAAGACCTGCCGCACTATAGCGATGCCAACTTCACCATGCGTATGAGCTACGGACAGGTGAAGGAATACCTGCTCGGCGGAAAGCCCTCAGGATGGTATACCACGGCCGAGAGTCTTCTGGAGAAGATGAAGCGCGTCAACGAGAACGAGGAATACTTCGCCGAGCCTATCATGCACGAGCTCTTCTCGCAGAAAGACTATGGCAAGTACACCGACCCGCGCACGGGTAAGTTCCAGCTCTGCTTCCTCACCACCAACGACATCACGGGCGGCAACTCGGGTTCGCCGATGTTCAATGGTAAGGGTGAGCTCATCGGACTGGCCTTCGACGGCAACTGGGACAGCCTCTCGAGCGACATCAACTTCGACAGCCGCCTGGCGCGCTGCATCGGTGTCGACATCCGCTACGTCCTCTTCATGATGGACCAGTGGGGACATGCCGACCGCCTCATCCGCGAGATCGACGCGAAGTAGTCAAGAATAACATTCTCTAATTCTCTAATTCGTGATAGAAAAAACGGATTCGGGGAATATGAAAAAAAATAGAGAAGCTCTTATTTCAGGAGCTTCTCTATTGTTTTTTGCAGTTCGGACGAGCTGAGTCCATGTGCCTCGACGCGCCCGCTCTTGTCGAAGACGATGTTGTCCGAAGCCTTGCGCATGCCGAAGGTGCGGTAGAGCTGACTCTCGAACATCCGTTCGTCGCAGACGACAGACCACGGCAGCGAGTCGCGACGGAGATAGTCGCGGCACTCCTTGCGCGAGGCGTCGAGCGAGATGCCCAGTACGGCCAACTCGCCGGGATGCTCCTTCAGGATGCGCTTGATGCGACGCTGGTTGTCCTGGCTGTCGTAGTTCCACGTAGACCAGACGTAGACGACGGCAGGCTTGCCCTTCAGCGTCTGGTTGTTGACGGCTCGGCCAGACAGGTCGGTGGCCGAGAAGGTGGGCATGAAGATACTTCCCCCGCCCCCTCCAAAGGAGGGAAGCTGCTCCTTCCAGACGTTCAGGCGCTTCACGTCGGGCTGCGCCTTGTGGAGCTTGGCGATGAGCTGCCCGGCCTTCGTATAGTCGGGGTCGGGCACTTGCAGGAAATATTTCGACAGCAGGTAGATGCTGACAGGCGATTTCGGGTTGTCGTTGATATACTGCTCCGCCGTCTTGACAACCTCTGGCGGCGACATCTCCGCCGTCTGCTGGCGGAAGGCCGTCATCAGCTCGTTGTCACTGGTGCCGCTGACGGTCATCTCCTTCAGGTGTGAGGCATCGGCCTTCACCGTGGCCGTCTTGCCCGACTGGGCGAAGATGGGCTGCTCGGAGTAGTTGGGGAAGATGAGGATGAGCGTCCCTTGCTCCTCGCAGCTGATCTCATGCGAAAAGCGCCCCCCCTCAATCTTGATGGTGTCAATTCCCTGGATGATGCCATCCGGGCTGTACAGGTAGCACTGTCCCTGATTCAGATTCATCAGTCGACCTTCCAGCCGGAAGCGCCCAGAGGGTGCACCGCAGGAAGACAGCAGAGCCGTGAATGCCGCGAGGGCGAAAAGGATGTGTCTGGTGTTCATGTTATTTTTTTCGGGGGTAGGGGGGGCGAAATTGTTCTCGGGGAGCGAGGTGTTTCGAGGTACGAGGTGCGAGGTACGAGGTACGAGAATACCATGCATGCCCATATCTACTGCCACACATCACATCTCGCACCTCGTACCTCGCACCTCGTACCTCGAATTATCAGAGGAAGAATTACTTGCTCACATTGCGGAGCTCCAGGTCGTTGGCGGCATAGTTGGCCAGCGACGGGTCGAGCTGCAGAGCCGTGCGGAGGAAGTTGGCAGCGCGGTCGTAGTTGCCCTGACGAGCGCTGAGGACAGCCTGCAGATAGCTGGTGATAGCGTCCTTGTTCTTCACACCGGCCAGGATGACGTCGGCCGTGGCGTAGTTCTTGTTCAGTATCTCGGCCAGGCCAGCGGTGTTGCTGAACGAGTTGGCCATGTTCTTAGCAGCCTCGGCATAGTTGCCCTTGGCGATGTTCAGCGCGCCGAGCACGTTGTTCAGGTCGTTGGCACCCGTAGCCTTGGCGATGTAGTTCTCTGCCGAAGCGACGTCGCCGTTGTACAGCGAGATCAGGCCCAGGTTGGCGTTAGCCTCCGGGGCGTTGCTGTTGGCGCTGAGCAGTTCGCGGGCCTCGTTCACCTTACCCTCGTTGAAGAGGATGGCAGCCACGTTGTTCATGGCGCGGTAGTCGTTGGGGTAGATCTGGGCAGCCTTGCGGTAGATGGCTTCCTTCTCAGCGTTGTTGTCGGTCAGCGTGGCGGCATACAGAATCTCGTTGGCGCTCAGCTGTGAGGCATCAGCCTGATACTGCTGCTGGATCTGCTCGTCGCTGCGGCCGATGGTCTCGTAGTTGATGATCATGCGGCTGCGGCGCAGCTCGGGCAGGATGCCGTCGGCCAGTTCGCGGAAGCCTTCCGACATGTTGCGGATCTGCTGCTCGCGCTCTGCCGGGTCTTTATACATCGAGAGGACGCGCAGGATGACATCCTTGTCCTGGATGTTGCTGGCCTCCACGAGGCGCTGGAAGCCTTCCCAGTCCTCAGCGGTGTAGCGGGCGTTGATGTCGGTGTTCACCTTCGTCTTCTTCAGTTGCTCCTCGACATACTTCTCGGCCGTGTTCTGGCGCTTGTTGGCCAGACGGTCGTTGAACGAGTAGGCACCCTCGGGCGAAGCGTAGCCCAGCACCTCGATGTCCTTGAGGTTCAGCGTCTCGCGCTCGCGGTTGATCTTCTGCAGCATGCTGACGAAGTCCTTGATGCTGTTGCTCTTCAGCTCGCTCTTGCGCAGGTTGGCCTGGTTCACGAGGAACTTGATCTGAGCCTCCTGCTTCTGGGCGTTGATGCGCTGATAGTCGTCGGGAGCGATGCAGGCACCCGTGTTCTGCAGGCACTGCTTGTACAGCTCTGACGTGGCGATGACGCCCTCAGCCACCTTCACGGCCGGCACGCTGACCGACTTCTTGCCCACCTTGGCATCGAAGGTCAGGTAGAGGTCGCTCTTCTGCATCTGCGGTGTATAGCTGAACGAGTTGGTCATTGTGTAGTTGCCACCCACGCGGTAAGAGATGGTCTGGTTGTTGCCCATCACCTTCTCGCCCTGGAAGGTAGCGGCCTGGCCTTGGAACACGTCGCCGTTGGCACAGCGCAGCTCGGGGATGACGTTGACGACGGCGTTCTTCTTGAGATACTTCTCGGGGAACTTGCCGTGGATGGTCACCGGCACCTTGCCGGCTTCTGTCTCCATGGGGTTAGGCACTACGTTGAAATTGTCGGCACTCAATGCGCCGAGCTTCGACGAGCAAGACGACATCATGGCCATCATACCCATCGCCGAAACGAAAAGAATAAGATTTTTGCGCATATTATAAAAAACGTTTACTTTCGTTGTCTTGAATTTACCAATTCGTTTAATTCGTGGTCGTTAAAGGTGCCGCGAGCGGGACTCGAACCCGCACGACCATTCCTGGTCAAGGGATTTTAAGTCCCTCGTGTCTACCAATTCCACCATTGCGGCAAGCGGTCGGTCTTTTAATAGCGGTGCAAAGGTACAGAATTATTTACTATTTACCAATTTACCATTTACTATTTAATGCAACTTTAACGTTATTTATCCAAATCCCCCATCCGCGTAACTACTCTCCACCTTCTTGTATCACATCGTTCAAGTAAGACTGCTCGTAGCCGTCCATGTCGAAGGAGATGCTGGCAGGCAGCACCTTCACAAGCTCCTTCTTTCTCAGCATGGGCTCTGTCACTACGAAAAACAATGTGGGTGGCGGAATTGCTCCGCCACCCCATAATCTACATGTAATTGACTTCATAGAAGGAGGGTTAGTCCTCGTCGTCCCAGAGGAAGCCACCTTCATTGGAACCGATATCATCAGAATTTGCCCCACCGCCACTGGTTCCTGTGCCAGTTTCTTCGCTATCTGGATCCAACGAACCTGCTAAAATGGTTTGAACCTCAATTATTGAAACACCCATTTCGGGTTTTACATATATCTTCTTCATAACTTGAATCTCTTTTTTATTTTAAACATGAATTATCATGAATGAACACGAATTATCATAAATTATTTTACAACGTATTTTTTGCCGTTCTGGATGTAGATACCCTTCTGTGCATTCAATACCTTGCGGCCACTGAGGTCGTAGATATCGCCAGTCTGGTTGTTCAGCAGTTCTGCTGCACTGATAGTTGTTGCCACACCATTTTCGTCAATTCCAATAGCAGGCTTCACACCCTCGGGTACGATAAAGTATCCACGCAAAGCCTTTATCGTGGCACCATCGTTACCAGTAGTAATAGCGCCCTTCTTCGTCAAGACGTATTTGCCAGCTACAGAGAAACCATTCTCGTAGACAGGAACATAAGAAGCACCATTACTGCTCGGATTCTCAACATTGCTGACATCCTTCACTTCGATGTCCTTCCATATCGTTGGTTCAGTGATAGCAGGCGAATAAGCTATGTAGGGAACGCCAGCTGTCAGGCTTGTCACTTTGCGGAAGTTCAGTTGGTTGTCTGTATAGTCCTTGAACTCGAAGAACTTAGCATCGTCACCAAACTTAGACATCATTTCTGTTGTCACGTCGAATGGCACAACAACCATGTTCCAACCTTCGGCAAAGGTGCGGTTCATTGTCACGGTATAAACACCATTCAGTGTGGCATCATAGTTTTCAGTCTCGTTGATGGTCATAGCTTCGGGAACGGCCAGTTTGAATCCGGAGAAGTTATCGACACTACTGTATTTGCCAGAGAACTTCAGATAGTAGTATCCATCGGCAGGAGCTGTGAAGGTTATCGTTCCTTCTTCGAATGTGCCAAAATCAGTCCATGTGATGTAATTATTAGAATACTGTATCGTTAAAGGATCTGTACTATCTGCTCCACCAACATAGAATGTCAATACTTGTCCTTGTGAAGCTTGCAGGCGCGGAGTAATCAAATAAGTGCTATTATCAGTTCCAGCGTATGCCATTTTTGTTCCATTGTTGTGGTAATTGACTGTGGAAATCGTCCAGCCATTATTTGTCCAAGTGTCAGGAATGCCATTTTCAAAATCTTCCTCCCATACGTTTGGATCTTTTGTTGTGGCAGTTGCATTGATGGTAACAGCGGTAAGTCCATCATTGGTTGGATGGATAGTAATGACTGCCGATTTCTCGCCATAGTTCTCGTCGAATACAAGGGCAATATCAAAAGTTTCGCTTTGACCTTCGGTGAGTTGCATTGTTGCTTTTGAAACCGTGAAGGCCTCGTTGTCCGAAGAAATCTCTACATTCAGGGTGCCTGTTCCACTGTTGGTGACAGTGTAAGTCTTGGCTTCAGGCTGAGCATTTACTTTGCCGAAATCGGCAGCAGTCATCGGGTCAACTGTGAGGGCTGGGGCATCCAAGTTATAATTGTAACCATTGATGGTGTTAATGGTTACATAGTAACCTTCAAACTGTAGTATATAATTACCACCTACGATGTCGTTAACCTCGAGTATCACATAATCGGATGTATTATTCCTCAATTCAGTGGTAAACTCATGAGCAGTTGTAAAACTGTTACCATTATCTGTTGAGACTTTTACCGTCAAACGAGCGCCATACGTACTTCCTCCCTTAGCATAAACAATCAACTTTTGCCCATCGGAAACTGTGATGGCTGGAGATGTCAGAGTCCTAGTATAATAGGTTGTAGACAACTCATTATTAGAAACCGTAAATCCGTTATTTGTCCACCCTTCAGGAACTCTATTGTCAGCAAAGTCAACTATGATAACATCAGTATCAAGAACATACCCACTTACATTAAACTCAATGGCATCAAAGCCGTCAGCCTTTACAGAAATCTTTCCGCTCTGAACTCCTTTAACGTCAGCCTTCATTGTCACTGTAAAGGTTGCTTGACTTTTTGCTCCTATTGTCGTAGTATTATCCGCAACCGTAACAACGAAGTTGTTGTTGTCAGAAGTGACAGTGAGACCAGTCAACTCCGCAAGCCCTTTATTTTCCACAACATAGTTCTCTGTAGTTGTAGCCTCTGAAATCATACCGAAGCTGTAGTCCGAAGCCGTGAAAGACAACTTAGGTTCCACAGGAAGGCTGCCACCATAGAACATACGGATGTCTGCCTGTGAAGCGTTAATGGCAATATAGTATTTTCCTGCAGGTACACCAGTAAATGAGAATGTGTTCCATTCAGAAGGATTGAGGGAAGGCTCATTTCCAAAGTTTATCCAATTTGTTCCGTCTGCAGAGTACTGCATCTGAATATGTTGATAAGAAGTATTTGATGTGCTATAACCTTTTGCTTCAACAATAAACGTTTCGCTTTCAGAAATGTTTAGTTGAGGGGTTATAAGTCTAGCATTACTATTAAGATACCATGCCGTTGTATATGCACCGTTGTCTGCAGAATAATACCATGTTCCTGTTGTGGTCCAGTCTTCTGGAAGAGAGGTGAATCCACTCTCGTATAATTTATTTGCATCACGCACAGTTCCGCATACTTCAATTACAAAAGGATTAATTCCTTCTGCTTCGGGTGTTATTGTAACGGTGCTGTTGCTTGTCGTTACCGGCATGGTAAGAGTCAGGGTAGCTTCACCACCTGCTGTGATGGTGGAAGCAGATAGTGTGGCACCAAAGATTCCTGTTTCAGAAACAGATACATTTAAATCTTCTGTTCCAGGATTGCTAAGTGTGAACGTCTTGGTTGTTCCCGGAGTGGCAAGGCCAAAATCGAAAGAATAAGGGGAAGTTAACTTCGTGATACCATCCTTAACGGCAAGTCTAGGACCTGCCACCTCCTCATACACTGTATAGGTCACGTCATCTATATAGACTTCACTTGGCATAAATGCGACATATACAGGATCGTCTCCAACATTAACTGTTACTTCATGATATTCTTTATCAGTCAAATCATTGGATTTGGCTGCGGTATAGATAGCGGTAATAGATCCCGTAGTGTCACTAGTCGTACCAACCTTTACAGTTCCATCAGTTCCATTTCTTTTTGCCCAAAACTTAACTTCACCTGAAACTTGTACAGAAGAAACAATCCATGAATACGTATTAGAGCCAACAGATGTGATAGAATAGGAGCCACCATGTGCATAAGATGTACCATTATATAATCTTAAGTACTTAGCAGTTCCTGTAGCTATGCCATTATAATTACCGGTTCCAATTATAAACCATCCATTAGATAGCCCCATGTTATCACTGTTCACTGCGATAGCGTTTCCGTCAGTACCAGTTTCAAAGCCTTCTGTAACCTGTGCCCATACAGAATTTACCCCCCCCCATACAGCAGAGGAGGAAGGCGAAAATAATACTTAATTTCCTCATTGCATTAATTTTTTTAGATTATAATAAATTGTTTGTAATATTCGTAATAGTTGTTCGCTGATGCCGCCGTTTTCTCGTGCGGGCGCGTACATATTTATATATTGGCTGCAAATGTACTGAGAATAAATGATATAAACAAATAAAATACGAAAAAAATGCCTAAAAATTTTCTCTGCGAAGACTCTGCGCCCTCTGCATTTCTGCGCAAGAAGAATTATTCTGCGGAGTATAGGAGCAGGGGAGTTTTTCTTTTGTCACA